>NZ_NHML01000061.1:0-20195 GCF_002165735.1 Rhodococcus sp. NCIMB 12038 | reverse complement strand
GTGTGAGGTTCCGCTGTGGCGTTCGACGAGATGGTGCTCGATGCCGTGCTCGGAGAGGAAGATCGAGGACGACAATCCGCATCCTCCACCACCGACGATGAGAACCGGAACGGTGATGTCAGGCATGGGTGGTGCTCCTTCTAGCAGTGGTGAGGGCGCCGTTGCCGGCGGGAACGAAGTGGTGGCGCATTTCGCCGATACCTTCGGCACGGGTGACGAGTTCGTCGTCCGGGCCGATCAGGCGTTTGGGTTCTCGAACCCAGCCGACGCCGCCCGGAGTGCCGGTGAAAATCAGGTCGCCGGGACGCAGGGGCAGGATCGTGGACAGGTAGGCCACGAGTTCCGGGATGGGGAAGATGAGGTTCCGGGTGCGCGACTTCTGCATCTCCTGCCCGGAGAGGATGGTGCTGACCTCGATGTCGTCACGATTGGTGAACTCGTCCGGAGTGACCAGCATCGGTCCGATGGGTGCGAACCCGGCGAAGGACTTGCCGAGGTTGAACTGCTGCGGCGGCGGTCCGGCGAGCTGTAGCTCTCGTTCGGACAGGTCCTGCCCGACGGTCAACCCCGCAACGTAGTCCCAACCATTCTCGGCGTCGACGTGCCGGGCGTGACGACCGATGACCGCGACGAGTTCGACCTCGAAGTCGACCGAGCCGGGAGGGAGTTCGATGTCGTCGTAGGGACCGGTGACGGCGCCGGGGAACTTGGTGAACACGAACGGCGTGTCCGGCAATTCCAGGCCTGCCTCTTCCACATGATCGCGATAGTTCACGCCGACGGCGAAGATCTGTCCGGGACGGGGGACCGGGGCCCGAAGCTCCGATTCGACGATCGGCGATCCTGCCGCGGTGTCGACCGATTTTGCCCACTCGGTGAACTCGTCCCACCGGTCGAGGACGGCGTGGGGATCGGCGGAGAATCTGTGGCCGCTGGCCTCTTCGACATCCACCGCGCGGCCGTTGGCGACGACCTTGAGGCGCCCGGATTGATTTGCCACTCGCATAGGGGTCCTTTGATCATGTAACGGTGCCAGTCGTGAGGTGGGCCCGAAGTGAGGTCGTCCAGGCCCGGGTTCGATCAGTTGGTCAGTGCGACCATGGGGTCGGGCAGGCCCGGGCAGGTCTCCCTCGCCCACGAATGGGTGGTGATCTGCTCGATCGGCGTGCCCTGGTGCAGCGCGTGACGCATGATTGCGGGATCGAACGCAACCCCGATCGGGTTCCCGGCGTATTCGGGCCCGTTCATGTAGTCCGTCGCCTCCTCGGGTGTGGCGAAGTTGTCGATCTGCAGCTCGACGAAGTTCCCATCGGGATCCTGGTAATAGAGCGACGTCGTCACACCATGCTGGATGGGAACCTTGGGCTCGATTCCCTTCTCTTTCAATGTGTCGTGCCGGTCGAGAAGATCGTCGAGCGTGTCGAACGTGTATGCGGTGTGATGCATGCCGGCGGCACCGGGATTGCGGGGGGCGAGCTCCACGGGTGCTCCCAGCAGCGCGACCCGGTGGTGCTCCTCGTCGAACGTGATGAAGCACAGACCGTGCCCCTCGAAGACGACGTGGGCATCGAGCACGGTGCAGTACCAGTCACGCATCTCTTCGAGACGGCTGGTCTGCAGCACCACATGCGCGAACTTGGGTGTGGCGGCCATCGTTGACTCCTTTTGTGTCCGGTGGCCAAAACGACGCTAGGCCGTTGTGGCACAGGGGTTGTAATTGCGCGAACTCACACGCGCTATATGTGATAACACCGCCGATTCATGGTTGGCGGCGGCCCCCAGCGTGTGGAGCCGATCACTGCGTGTAATACGTTATAACAGAGGTCACTGCGGTTGCCAAGCTTCTGACGGTGGGGGATCCGCGCACTCGTGAAACCGGCCGTTCCTGAGGAATGGGGGCCCCAAACTCTGCCGCGTGCCGAAATTTCAGTCCGCACATCACGGCCCGCCAGCGGTCCGATGCTCCAGCGCCGCGGGACGTGAACCGACCAGGCGCCGGCCGGTGTCGGTTGGATGTCCGGCCTACCGCGCAGCAGCCTCCGGGCGATATCGGTCGCCTCGGAGGTGTGAGCAGGGAACGGCGGTGAGACTCCCACCAGTACCTCCGGGGTTGCGTGAGGTCGTCCACCTTCGATGAGGATTCGTTCGAGATCGATCACCCGCACAAGCGGCTGATCGGCGTTCGTGATCGACCCAACGAACAGAAATGTGTACTCACATCCTTGGCGGTTTCGGACTCCGACCAGTCGTACTCGCCGGCTTCCGAGGAGTAGTTCTTCATCGAGCGCCACGCAGGGCCTCGATCGGAGCCCGTCCTTACTCGTTGGCCGGCCCGCATGTCCTGATATGCACGGGAAGTGTCGTCGCGCTGCCGAGTCGAGGAAGGCTGTGCTGGCGTTCATCCGTCCTGCCTGCCTTTGTCGTCCGATTCTTCGGACCGCGGTGGCCCCTTCGCCTCTCAATTGTTGTGATGCAGGGCACAATATTCTTGGGCCCTGTGCCAGGAGATCGGAAGCGCTTTTGCGCTGTGCGCCAAATCGGGCACCGCTCGCGGCCGCGCCAATCACGCCACTTCGGGCCCTCTGGCGCCAAAACATAGAACGCGCATTGCCGAGGACTACGGCAACGGAACTCCACCATCCTTCGGTCAGACCCCGTCCGACGCGAACCCAGTTTTGTTGATGCGACGCACCTTGGTGATCGCGGCGGCGAAACTTGTCGGCTGTCGCGAAGAGACGTTCACCATGGTCGCTTCTGAATCGGAACTCACGGACCGTGCGATGCTGATCGAGCTGTGCGACGAGATTTCGCAGAGAAGGCCTCGAAGACGGTGAGACGGTCCTGGTCCTAGGCGCCAAATGTTCGTGCGATCCTGGGCGTGACCGGCCAGGCTCCACATCCGCCGGGACGTTCAGCGCGCGCATCCTGGCTACTTCGTCGAGCAACGGTCAGATCGAATCCGGTCGATCGGCGTAGCACGCTTCCTCGACACCGATCCGGACCGGTTCGAGCAGGTCGTCAATGTGGTTATCGGAGGGCCCGGAGCCAATCTGGTCGACGAGGTGCCGCATTCTCCACTTCGAACCGTTCCCCACCCTGGGTCCGACCGACTTCGGTCCAATGCTCCAATGTGCCGAGAAGCACCGCACCCGGTGGCCGACTTGACGTTGAAGTCGGGTTGCCCGGCCGCAGCTCCCCTGCAAATTTGACGACATCTCGGCACGATCGAGCTGGTGAACAAAGACGAGAGCTCGCTCGGCTCTGTACTGGTCGAAGACACGCCGGATCGCATAACGACACATGAGGACGGGGACGTCGAACACTAGCCAAACCTCAGTGCGCGGCCGCCCGGATGTTCCGGGTAGGAATTCATGCGAGGGCATAGCGTGCAACAGAACGCGTCAGATTTTGGCGTTGCGCCCTAGGGGCATGTGTTGCGCATCACGTAATCTTCATATGTCCACGGATACGCTATCGGACCAGGTCAAGCTGTCGATAGATTGCCAACGACTGAGCGAACCGTACCGTCAGAGCGCCTGCACGTCGAGACCTTCCGGGGAGGGCGCGCATGGCGCAGACCGAGGAGCAGTGATGACCACCGTCGAGGGCCGTTGGGTGAGTCAGCTCAGCGTGAGCGATTCGAAGCGGATCCAATCGGTCTGCTCGGCCGAACTGCTCGAGTTGGCGGCCGGCCAGGTGGGGTGGGAGGCGTTGGACTGGGCTGTCGCACTGGGAAACGATCTCGCGCACCGGTGTGTAGAGATCTTTCCAGAGTTCGGCGACCGGCCGGCGCAAGTGGCAACAGTTCGTCTCGGTACCGAGTCGGCGGCGATTATCACCCTGCTGGCAATCGACGGGCACGACTTCCAGATGCCGGAGATCAACGACGACACGGTTCGGGCAATCCAGGAGTGGGTTCAACGGGGCGTTTCGCTGTTGACGATCTGGGCGGCGGTCCGCCGGGGGCACCAATGGCTAGCCGAAGAATACATGCGTGCCTGCATGGAACAGGTACCTGTACAGGAACAGCCGGCTCAGCTTCAGTTGATCTCACAGGTTCTGCTGCGCTTTATCGACCGGTTTTCCGACGCGATCGGCCGTGAGTACGAGACCGAATACGGGCGGTGGATGACTACGACCGCAGCTGCACGCGAACAAGTCGTGAGAGCACTTCTCGGTCGTGAGGGATACGACGTTGCCGACGCGGAGAAGGAACTGCAGTATTCGCTGGCGCACCGTCACCACGTCGGCCTGGTTCTGTGGTCCGATACCAACGACCTCCGCCGAAACTCTAGTCTGAACAAGATCGCCGACACAGCGCTGAGGGCCAGCGGCGCCGAACAGGTACTCCTGATCCCTCACGGTCAATCCACCTTGTATGCCTGGGGGAATCGCACACGGTCGATCTCTTCCCTGCACCTCGAAGTCGCCATCGATGAAGAAGCCCCCGTGCGGATGGTGATCGGACGACCGCACGAGGGACTGGCGGGCTTCATACGAACACATAACGAGGCGCAGCAGGCGCGAGTCGTCCTCGACGCCTTGCCTGGTCTGCGAGACAAGACGGTCGATTTCGTCGACGTGCACCTGCTGTCAGTCCTGGTGCAGGACATGGAGAAGGTGCACAGCTTTCTCGAGGCCGAATTGGGCGAACTTGCCGCGGACGACCCACAGAGCGCGACGCTTCGACAGACCGCAGAGGCCTACTTGCGCCTCAAACACAGTCCACTCGCGGTCGCCAACGAACTGTACGTCGTACGTAACACCGTGATCTATCGGCTGAAGAAAATCGAACAGCTCATCGGACATTCGCTCGATGAACGCGCTCTTGAAACGTGGACCGCACTCGTGCTCAAGGACGGAATGACCACCTGCTCAGACCCGCGACGGCAGACCAATCCATGATCGGAAAGAACGGAACGAATACGCCATGACAACTATGACGATCGAAACCCGTGCACCCAACCCGTACAACGGCGACTTCGGACGCGGTATTCGAGCCTTGGCGGAAGGCGAGGTGATCGTGATGATCGACGATTCACGCATCGTGTTGATCGCGTGTGCCGGCACTGTCAGCACCGAGCAGATGGCGTTCATCATCCGCCACACCAGCGGCTTCGTGCAGGTCGCGCTCCACGAGAAGGTATGTGACAGTCTCCTCCTCGCTGAGGCGATCCCATCGGATCGATACACTCCAGCACACGCCCGCGGACAGTGCGTTGCCGTAGACGCTGCCGTCGGAACGACCACAGGAATATCCGGTGCGGACCGTGCTCGAACAGCGAGGGTGCTGGCCGATCCCTCCACTGAACCCGAGGGGCTCACTCGTCCAGGGCACCTCGTCCCCGTGCGTGTCATGGCATCGAACCAGAATGTCCAGACCGTTCCCGCGCTCGCGCTCGCACTGACTGATTGGGCGCATCCCAGTCGATCTGGTGCGGTCTTCGCAGATCTCGAATGCGTCGACGCACCAACACGACTGGCAGTCTCGGCGGAGGCGGTCCGATTCGCGAACCAGCAGGGCCTTGTCACCGTCCGCACTCGCCGCACTCACGCGCACGGCGAATAGACTTCGTCCGGCATCGACCACGGTTGCCTGCCGCGCCACTACTGCACGGATCGCTGACGCAAACTGCCACGCTGATCCGAAGCGAACAAAGAAGCATAATTAGCTGTGTAACAGTGAATGTCGCACACAATTCGTTCCTAGCGTGCCACGCGCGGAGATGCGAGTAGCCACGCTGGCTACTCGAAAGGCGGCGCGTGCCCAGCCGCGGACGCAGCTTCTGCAGCGTTACGCGCCCGGTGGCAACACCTTTGAATTTGAAATGCAAAGATGTTGCTGTGCAATGAATTCACGAATTTTGTATCGGTCGACTTGTCGTCGATGGCCCATTTCGGGGCTTGCGTTATAACTTATTTCAACGTAATGTGTTGTAGCACACACCAGAGCTTGGCGTGATTCTGCGAAGGGCGTCGCTCGAGGAATTCGATCCGCGCGAGCGCCCGAACAGCTTTGACGCACACCAGATTGTGGCCCTCTGGGAGCCACGTTGATGAACCAACTATGGAGGAGAACAGTGACTGCTACTGCGATGCCGCGGGATACTCGGGATTTGTTGGCGGAGGCGGTGAAGATTGCTCCGGTGGTTGCCGAGGCGGCGCCGGAGGCGTTGGAGTTGCGGCGTGCACCGGATCGCTCGGTGGAGGCGCTGATCAACGGTGGTTTGACGGTGATGTCGTTGCCGGTCGAGCATGGTGGGTGGCGTGCTCCGACGGCGGTGCAGGCCGAGGTGATGGCGACGCTGGCCGAGGCNGACGGTTCGTTCGCGTGGGTGACTTCGATCTACAACGCGGTCGGTCATATGGTGTGNGCGTTCGGTGATCAGGCGCTCGAGGAGTTTCTGGGATCGGAGATNCCGCGGTCGGCGGGTGTGTTCGCGGTGACCGGTCGGTCGGCTGCCGTCGACGGTGGGTACCGGGTCAGTGGTAAGTGGGGTTTCAGTTCCGGTCAGCATCATGCGGGCTGGATCATCGTGCCCGGCATCCCGGAGGAGGGTGGCGCGCCGATCGCGTTCTTGGTGCCCAAGGCCGAGTTCGAGGTCAAGGACGACTGGTTCGTCACCGGCTTCATCGGCACCGGTTCCAATACCGTNGNTCTCGACGATGTGTTCGTTCCCGAGTACCGGGCCATCCCGTTCATGGACATCGTCACCGGTAACTATCGGACCGCGTCTCTCGCCGGCGACACGTACTACAACCAGCCGTTCGTGCCGTTCATGTGTGCGATGTCGGTGGGTCCGGCGATCGGACTCGGGCGGGCTGCATTGCGTGCGTTCGAGGAGCGTGTCGGATCTCGCGGCATCACTTACACCAACTACGCCCGTCAGGCTGACGCTCCGATTACTTTCCATCAGCTCGCCGAGGCTCGGATGAAGCTTGATCAGGCGAAGTTCCACGCCGATCGGATCACTACTGCGGTTGACGAGCATGCCGCTTCCGGGGCTGCGTGGGACGTCGTCGAGCGGGTNCGGTGTAGGGCGGATATCGCGTGGGCGATCAAGCTCACGCGTGAGGCCTGCGAGATCGTTGAGCACGGTTCCGGTGCGAATGCGTTGCGNGCTCAGGACAAGCTGGGTTCGATCCTGCGGGACATCCGGACGATGTCGGTGCACTCGTTCCTGCTGCACTCGACGAACGCGGAACTGTATGGGCGGATCCTCGCGGGCAACGAACCCGACGTCCCCTTCATCTAGCGAAAACGTGTGTGCAATCGCCCTGCACCGCATGCAGTTGCGCGGCGATTGCGCGCCCTGCACGACGAAAGGAATCAGATCGATGGGTAAAGAGAACGATTCACTTCAGGACAGCTTCAAGGAGGTGATGGCTCATGTCGCGACGCCCGTCGCGATCGTGTCTTCCGTTGACGGAGGGCTTCCCGTCGGGACTACGGTCAGCGCGTTCACGTCTTTGTCCATGACCCCACCGATGGTGTTGGTCTCCCTGGACAAGGGTTCGGAGACACTCGAACTCGTGGCGGCTTCGGGGCGTTTCGGCCTCAATATCCTGGCCAGTGATCAAACGTCCACGGCTTTGAAGTTCGCGAAGAAGGGGGGAGTGGGGAAGTTCAACGGCGTCCGTTGGGATCTTGACCACGAGGTGCCCCGGATCACTGGAGTCGCCGGCTGGGTGGCATGCACGGTGGAGCAGATCGTCGAGGGCGGTGACCACATGATCGTCCTCGGTAACATCGTGGCGGCCGAGCATGTACACGGCGAGCCGCTCACCTATCACGGCCGGGTGTTCGGAACACACTCCGCCATCGAGGTGCTTCAGTAGCCAGTCCCGCTTGCCGGCGAGCAATCCCGAACTGATCGGTGAGTTGTGACCAAGTTTGGCATACTGCCCACCTCCGTCGATTCGGACACGGTCCACGCTGAGCACTCTGCGCAATTTCTACGACAGATCTTGTGCGGAACGGGAATTTGATTCACTGTTATAACAACCTTCTCGGACAGAACGATGCGGCGGCAGATCCGCTGCCATCCGCCGCCCTCCAGGCCGCGCTCGATCGGGCGGTCCACCCGCTGCCGGTCGTTCAGCCGAACCAGATCGTGCCCGCCGCAAAATATCGCACGTAAGGAAAGACACTCCGATGCACAACACCCTGCCCGTCGATCACGGGACCGCAACCCCGGCCACCCGGCCCGGCGGTTCGGTGGACCTGGAGACGCTCGAATCGATCCGGCAGCGGGTGTTGTGGCTTTCGACGTCGATGATCCACCACGCCAACCGGATCCGACCCAACCCCACCGGCCTGAAGGTCGGCGGTCACCAGGCNTCCTGTGCGTCGATGGTCTCGATCATGACCTCGCTGTGGTTCGAGCAACTCCAACCCGGGGACCGGGTGTCGGTCAAACCGCANGCCTCCCCGGTGCTGCACGGCATCAACTACCTGCTCGGTGAACTCGACGAGAAGTACCTGACCACGCTGCGGGAGTTCGGCGGCCTGCAGTCCTACCCCAGCCGCTCCAAGGACCCCGACACCGTCGACTACTCCACCGGCTCGGTCGGCATCGGCGCCACCGCCCCGATCTGGGGCGCCATGGCACGCCGCTACGTGCAGACCACCACCGGCGGCGCCGGCACCGGCCGCCAGTACTCCCTGGTCGGCGACGCCGAACTCGACGAGGGCGCGGTGTGGGAGGCGATCCTCGATCCCGGTATCGCCGACCTCGGCGAGGTCGTGTGGATCGTCGACCTGAACCGGCAGTCCCTGGACCGGGTGATTCCGAACATCGCCGCGAACCGCTTGGAGAAGATGTTCGACGCCGCCGGGTGGCAGGTGATCACCGTCAAATTCGGCAAGCTGCTCGAAGAGTTGTTCACCCGTCCCGGTGGGCAGGCGCTGCGCACCCGGATCCTGGACATGCCCAACCCGGAGTACCAGCGGTTGCTGCGGTGCAGCGCCGACGAGGTCCGCACCCGCCTGCCCGGCGACGGCCCCGGCTCCGNCGAGATCAGCGGCCTGATCGCCGGCCTCGACGACCCCACCCTGACCGCGGCCATCCGCAACCTCGGCGGTCACGACCTGTCCGCGCTGACCGCGGCCTACCGGCAGATCGACGACACCCGGCCCACGGTGATCATCGCCTACACCATCAAGGGATACGGGCTGCCCACCCAGGGACACCCGCAGAACCACTCCTCGCTGCTGTCGGTCGACGAATATGCCTCGCTCGCNGCCGATCTGGGCATGGACCCGGCGAATCCGTGGGGCCGGTTCCCGGCCGACTCCGCGGCGGGGAGGCGGTGCGCGAGTANCGCGGNNCGGCTGCGCCGGGACCCGGTCCCGGATGCGCCCGCGCTGACGATCCCCACCGACATCGGCCGCACCCCGAAGGGCACCGCCACCACCCAGGCCGCGCTCGGGCGGGTGCTGCTGGACCTGACCCGCGAAGCACCCGAGGCCGCGAAACGGGTGGTCACCGTCAGCCCNGACGTCAGCTCCACCACCAACCTCGGCGGGTGGGTCAACAAGGTCGGCGTGTGGTCCGCGGCCGAGCGCCGCAACTGGTTCGACGACGACCGCGAAACCATCATGCACTGGAATGAGCGGCCCACCGGGCAGCACATGGAACTCGGCATCGCCGAAACCAACCTGGTCGGCCTGATGGGTGAACTCGGCGCCACCTGGAGCCGATGGGGACAGCCCCTGTTCCCGATCGGGGTGATGTACGACCCGTTCGTCGAACGGGCCCTCGAGCCGTGGTCCTACGGCATCTATGCCGGTGGACAGTCGATCCTCGTCGGCACCCCCTCCGGTGTCACCCTNGCCGCCGAAGGCGGTGCGCACCAGTCGATCAAGACCCCGTCGATCGGCCTGGAACAACCAGGATGCATCAGCTACGAACCGGCCTTCGCGATCGACACCGAGTGGACNCTGCTGGCCAGCATCGGCCGGCTCGGCCGCCCCGACGGCACCTCCGCGTACCTGCGGCTGTCCACCCGCCCCGTNGATCANACCCTGGCGGCGGTGCCCACCGACCCGGCGGCCCGCGAACGCCGCCGCCGGCAGGTGGTGGCCGGCGGGTATCCGCTGGTGCGCCGTGCGGGTGCGCGGGTCACCGTCGTCGCGATCGGGGCGATGATGACCGAGGCCCTCGCCGCCGCCGACCGTCTCGCCGAACAGGGCATCCCCGCCGACGTCGTCTGCGTCACCAGCCCCGGGTTGCTGTTCGAGGCCGTCCAGGCACGNCANGGCCGCGGGTCCGGTGAGAGCTGGATCCTCGANCAACTGTTCCCGGCCGATCGCGCGACCCCCATCGTCACCGTCCTCGACGGGCATCCGCACACGCTGGCGTTCCTCGCCGGCATCAACCGGGTGCGCAGCGCCNGCCTCGGGGTCAGCAAGTTCGGGCAGGTCGGATCCCTCGACGACGTGTACNGCTACCACGGCATCGACACCGACAGCATCGTGCGCGCCGCGCTCGACCTCCTCCCCTGACCATCCGCGTTTCACAGGAGCAGACCACCCATGACAACCGAACAACTCGAAGGCATCACGGTGCGNATGCCTGCCCTCGGGGAGAGCGTCGACGAGGGCACCATCACCCGGTGGCTCAAACAACCCGGCGATCNNATCCTCGCCGAGGAGCCACTGCTCGAGGTTGCCACGGACAAGGTCGACACCGAAATACCGTCCCCTGTCGGCGGGATGCTCCACCGCATCCTCGCCGAGGAGAACGACGTCGTCGCGATCGGCGCCGACCTGGCGATCATCGTCGAATCCAGTGGTGCGGGCAGCGATTCTCCTACGCGATCCGCGTCTCCAAGGCCGGCGCCGGCTGGCGATCCGGCACCGATTGCGGCAGCGGCGCCCCCGGCTCCGGCGGCGGCCGTTCCCCTGCCGCTGTCGGAGCCGGACAGCGACACGGCGAGGACCCCCGCGACGCGGGCTCGCATTGGATCGACTACCGAAAAGCTGCCACGAATCCGCCGCACCATCGCCCAGCGGATGGTCGAATCATTACAGACTGCCGCACAGCTGACCACGGTCCTCGAGGTCGACGTCACCGCGATCGCGCGACTGCGGGCCGCCTACAAGGACGACTTCCACCAGAGGACCGGGATCAAGCTCTCGTTCCTACCATTCTTCGCCAAAGCCGCCGTCCACGCTCTATCCGAGCACCGAGTCCTCAACGCCTCCCTCAACAGCGACGTCACCGAGGTGACGTACTACGACCACTGCCANCTGGGTATGGCCGTCGACANCGANAAGGGGTTGATGGTACCGGTCATCCGCGATGCCCAGCAGCTCGGAATCGAGGAACTTGCCCGGGCGATAGCGGACAAGGCCGANAAGGTGCGCACCGGCACGATCACCGCCGACGAACTGTCCGGCGGCACCTTCACCCTCACCAACACNGGGAGCCGGGGTGCATTGTTCGACACCCCGATCATCAACCAACCTCAAACCGGGATCCTGGGTGTCGGTGCCGTGGTCGAACGGCTCGTTCCGACGCGGCAGGACGGTGAGCTCCGCATCGACGTGCGGTCGATGGCCTACCTGTCGATCTCCTACGATCACCGCATCGTCGACGGAGCCGACGCTGCACGGTTCCTCACCGCCGTCAAAAAACACCTCGAAGAAGATTTCACTGCAACAGATTTGATCTGATCGTCTCCGACGACGCATTCAGGACCAGGAGGAATGATGACCCAAGACACTCGCGCCATGCTGGCGTTCGCCACGAAATGGTCGCGTTTCGGTGGAGGAGACGAGTACATCCTTCCCGAGTTCGGAATCACCCCCGCGGTGTTCTACCAACGCATTCTGTCGATGGTGACCACCACGCTGATCGATGAGGTCGATTTCGCGACCCGCACACACCTGCGGGAGTTCTGTTCCCTCAAACTCGTCCAGTCGGCAAGTGCCACACCTGTTGCGCCGGTTTCATTGTCGTCCCTCTGAAAAGCGACACAGCGGTTCCCTCCACACGAAGTGAGCCACTGCAGATTTGATGGGTACACCGAGATATAGTTTGAGGCCCGGCGATCACTCGCCGGGCCTCTTCCTCGCATTCGGTGAGGCGACCGCGTCACACGTCGCTGGGACGAGCGACGATCTTGACCTCGAGGTGCACGAGGCGCGACACCCCAGCCCACGGTCCTAGCATCGGGTAAACCGTACGATCCAATGTCGTATCGGCGATGAGCTCGATGGTGTCGCAGTCAGTTTGGACCGACCGCAGCTGCAACTCGACGGGAGCGGCGGTCCCTCGCACAGTGACCTCACACCGGACGCTCTCCGCCGACAGAGCGGCACCGTCGATCGCCACGCGAATCGTAGGATGCTCGGCGGTGTTCAAGTAGTGCGAGGTCCTCAGATGCCAATCACGCGGTGCCATACCAGTACCGATCTTGTCGGCGGCGAGGGCGCCGCCTCCGGTGAGGCGACCGTGGCTGATTTCGATCGAACCGTCACGCACGGGGAATGTCCCTCGAACCCACATCAGCCCGAAAGCCTTTGCGCGAAAGGCGACAGTGGACTGAGTGGTATCAACGACGTACGTCCCCGCAGGAATCGCGTCGGACGAGGGACCGGACGGAACGGACTGAATGTCGGGCATAGTGAAGAACTCCTCGAGTCGAGTGGCCTAGAAGACCACCATAGTAATATGTGATAACAGACATGTTAGTGGAGTCCGAAGGTCATTTAAACCCCCTCCGTCGCTGCGGGTTCGGCGTTCGGGGAGCGTCGGCCACCCGCGCGGCCCGAACCGGCGAGGCGTAGCGGGGACGCCGGGCGGCGCGAGGTGGCGACATGCCGCCGGAATCGCGCGGCCAAGGCGTCGAGACTCAGCACGATGACCACGTGGTGGTTCCCGACCGTCGCATGAACGTGCAGATTGCTCAATCCCAGCGCTGTTGATTGCACTATCTGCATATCGCTGATTGACTGTTATCACGACAGGCCCGCGAAAGTGAATCGTACTTTCCTGTGGCCCGCCGGGAGAGCTCACGAGGCTGTGGACCCGGACACCGACCCCGCCGCGACCGATCGACGCGAGAGATGCGGCGGGTCCGAACACAACCGTAGTCCGCCGGCAGGAGGTGCGCCGCGGACCCGACCCGAGGACTTGTTCGTGAGCTCATCCACGCCTACCGCCCCGACCACGCAGCGACACCTCACCCCGGTCCGGCAGAGTAGCCCTACCGGCCCCGACCGCACACCGGTCGACTCCTATGACCACTGCCGCCGGTATCCGGCGCGGGTCACGGGGGCGCAAGCGGTGGTGCGCTCACTCGAGGCGCTGGAAGTGGATGTCGTCTTCGGCATCCCGGGAGGCGCTATCCTGCCCGTCTATGACCCGTTGGTCGATTCTCGGCGCGTCCGCCACATATTGGTGCGTCATGAACAAGGTGCCGGTCATGCTGCGACGGGCTACGCCCAGGCCACGGGCAAAGTCGGAGTGTGCATGGCGACCTCCGGGCCGGGCGCGACAAATCTGGTCACCCCTCTCGCTGATGCGCAGATGGACTCGGTGCCGGTCGTCGCAATTACCGGTCAGGTCGGACGCGGCCTGATCGGGACGGACGCCTTCCAGGAAGCCGATATTTCGGGCATAACCATGCCGATCACCAAGCACAATTTCCTGGTCACCGACGCCAAAGACATTCCTCGCACGATTGCCGAGGCATTTCACATCGCCGCCACCGGGCGCCCCGGAGCGGTCCTCGTCGACATTCCCAAGGACGTCCTGCAGGCCACGACCACGTTTTCCTGGCCGCCGGAGATGCACCTGCCCGGATACCGACCGGTGACCAAGCCGCACCGCAAGCAAATCCGAGCGGCCGCCGACTTGATCGCCGCAGCGAAGACACCGGTCTTCTACGTCGGTGGCGGCGTCATCAAAGCTGGGGGTTCGGCCGAGTTGATGACGTTGGTCGAGCTGACAGGGATCCCTGTCGTGACGACGCTGATGGCCCGCGGAGCGTTCCCGGACAGTCACCGGCTGCATTATGGGATGCCCGGTATGCACGGAACCGTTGCCGCAGTGGCGGCACTGCAGAAGAGCGACCTCCTGATCGCAGTCGGCGCCCGATTCGACGACCGCGTCACGGGCGAGGCAGCATCGTTCGCTCCCAACGCCAAGGTCATCCACGCCGACATCGACCCTGCCGAGATCGGAAAGAACCGATATGTCGACGTTCCGATCGTCGGTGACTGCAAGAAGGCGATCGCAGCCCTCGTCGACGAGATCGGCGGGCACGGCGAACTTCCGGCGATCGACCGTGCAGAGTGGCTCGGGTACCTCGACGACATCCGTCGGGCATACCCGCTCAGCTACGACCGACCCGCCGACGGAGCGCTTTCCCCGGAGTTCGTCATCGAGGCCGTCGGCAAGGCTGCCGGCCCCGACGCGATCTATGTTTCCGGGGTCGGGCAACACCAGATGTGGGCCGCAAACTACATCGACTACGAAAAGCCTCGCACCTGGCTCAATTCGGGCGGCCTGGGCACGATGGGGTACGCGGTCCCGGCGGCACTCGGGGCCAAACTCGGCGCACCCGACCGCGAGGTGTGGGCGATAGACGGGGACGGGTGTTTCCAGATGACCAACCAGGAACTGGCCACCGCCGCGATCGAGGGCGTCCCGATCAAGGTCGCCCTGATCAACAACGGAAACCTCGGAATGGTGAAACAGCTCCAGGCGATCCACTACGAGGGTCGGTACTCGAGCGTCGACCTCGCCACACATTCCCGCCGCATCCCGGACTTCGTCGGCCTCGCCGAGGCGCTCGGGTGCGTCTCCCTGCGGTGTGAGCGCGAGGAGGATGTCGAGACGGTCATCGCCGAGGCGCGCTCGATCGACGACCGCCCCGTGGTCATCGACTTCATCGTCGGAGACGATGCGCTGGTGTGGCCGATGATCGCCGCAGGTGCCAGCAATGACCAGATTATGGCTGCCCACGGAATCCGACCATTGTTCGACGACAATGAGGAAGTCGCCAAGAAGGCCACGATCGCGGGACTGATAAATACGGAGTAGTGGCTCGAACCCCTCGACGTCGGACCCCTGCGCGCAGCCGATCCGGCAAAGCTGTTATAACATTACTCGAGGCGGTAGTGGCCGTCGAAGCCGGAGGTCAGAACCGAGCGGAGGATGCGGTGACCGCAAGCACACAGGAGCAGCGTTCGTTCGTGCGATCGTTGGAGCCCACGTCGGTTCCCGATCAAGTGGCCAAGGAGATCCGTCGCGCCATCTTGTGCGGTGAACTGCGGCCGGGGCAGACATTCTCGCTCCGCGAAATTTCGGGCCAGCTGGGCGTCAGCTTCATTCCGGTACGAGAGGCCCTCCGCGACCTCGAAAGCCAGGGCCTCGTCATCACCAGACCCGGCAAGAGCGCGATGGTCGCCCCACTCGCGCACGACGACCTCCATGGCGTCTATCGCCTGCGTCGGCAGATCGAACCCGAGCTTGCCGGGCGCGCGTCCAAGATGCTCGCGAGTCAGGATTTCGATCGACTCGAGGTTTACTTGACGATGTTCGCGGACGAGACGTTGGGTATCGACGATGTCTACGACGCCCATCACGCGTTCCATTACGAACTGCTGCGGCCGGCGGCGACGGTCTGGGATCTACGCATCCTCGACGGGCTGTGGCACGCCGCAGAACGGTACGTCCGGCTCGCCTTCGCCGGACGCGATGCCGACCCGGACGAACCGAGCCGGCGGTGGCGCACGCACCACGAACTCCTGGTCGCCACTCGTACCGGTGGGGTTCGCCAAGTCGCGGCAGCGACACGCAAGCATCTCGACGACACCGAGCAGATCGCACTGCGCGCGCTCGACCATATCGCTCCATAACCGGATCTGCCCCGCGCCACCATCCGGTGGCGCGGGCATCCGTCTCATTCAGGCAGGTCGGGTCACGCGCTCCCGTCGGCGGCGTGTCCGACGTCCGCACGATGGAATCGTTCGGCGTACCCGATGTACCAGTCGAGCGCGTCCGGGTCCGCGACGGTAGCGCGACTGATCGCCACCTGGGGTGCGATGCCTTGGATCAGCTTCTTGACCGGTATCTCGAGCCGTTTGCCGGTGCGGGTGACCGGGACGGCTGGCACGTCGATCACCTCGTCGGGCACGTGGCGGGGTGAGACCTGAGTCCTGATGGTGGTGCGGATCTTGTCCAGCAGCGCCTCGTCGAGTGTGTACTCCGGACGCAGCACCACGAACAGCGGCATGTGGTAGCCGCCATCGGGCAATTCCGCACCGATCACGAGGGATTCGGCGATCTCGGGGAGCGTCTCGACCGCTTGATAGATGTCCGCCGAACCCATCCGAACTCCGCCACGGTTGATAGTCGAATCCGACCTGCCGTGGACTACACATGCCCCATCGGCCTCGATCGTGATCCAGTCGCCGTGACGCCAGACGCCGGGATAAACGTCGAAGTAGGCTTCTTGGTAGCGGTGGCCGTCGTCGTCGTTCCAGAAATAGATAGGCATGGACGGCATCGGGGCGGCGATGACCATCTCACCGACCTCTCCCGTCACCGGCTGGCCGGCCTCGTTCCACGACTGGACATCAACCCCCAGGTAAGGACCCTGCAGCTCCCCTGTCCGCACCGGAGCGAAAGGATTGGCTCCGATGAACCCCGTTGCCACATCGGTACCACCGCTGTCGGAACCCAGATGGACATCGCCGGTGACCGCGTCGTAGACCCACCGCCAGGTCGAGTCCGGTAGCGGTGAGCCGGTTGACATCATCGACCGAAGCGCCGAGAGGTCGAACTCGTCCCCAGGCCGAGTGCCCACCCGCTCGCACAAGGTCAGGTAGGCCGCCCCGGTGCCGAATCGTGTGACGCGGTGCTCGGCGCAAATTCGGAACTGATGGTCGGGTCGCGCGTACGTGGGGCTTCCGTCGTAAGTGATGAGGGTTGCGCCGGTGGCCATCGCATCGACGAGCATGTTCCACACGACCCAGGCAGTGCTCGCTGCGATGAATACCCGATCGGTCGGGCCGAGGTCGTAGTGGAGGGCGTTGGCCTTGAGTGCCTCGAGTAGAATGCCGCCGTGCGAGTGCACGATGCCCTTGGGCAGGCCCGTCGTTCCGGAGCTGTACAGAATCCACAGGGGATGATCGAACGGTACCTGTTCGTAGTTCGGCTGCGCATCGCCCACGACGAGGTCTGCGTAGTCCGTGACACCGTCCGGGACCGCGACCGTGTCGTCGAGATTGCGGACCAGAATGGTGTGGCGTACGGACGGGAGTTGTTCCCGGAGGCCGGCGAGGAGGTCGATCCGGTCGATTCTTTTGCCGTTGAACTGGTAGCCGTCGACGCCGATCAGGATGGTCGGCTCGATCTGTGTGAAGCGGTCGGTCAGGCCTTTGAGTCCGAAATCAGGTGCGCAGCAAGACCATACGGCTCCCACGCTGGCGGCGGCGAGTACGGACACGATGGCAGGGGCGATGTTCGGAAGTACTGCCGCGATCCGATCACCGGGCCGAACCCCGACGCGGCGGAAGTGCGCTGCGAGGTTGGCCACCTGCGCCACCAGGTCTTGCCGGGACAGTTCACCGCTGATCCCGTTCTCGTTGACCGAGATGATCGCGGTGCCATCGCGCTCACAGTCGCGGAGAAGGTTTTCGGCCCAGTTCAAACGGGCATTCGGAAACCACTGCGCCCCCGGCATCGTCCGATCGGTCAACACCGTGGTCGGCGGTGCCGAGGCGATGACGTCGAAGTACTCCCAGATGGAGGACCAGAATCCATCGAGGTCGTGGACCGACCACCGCCATAGGGAGTCGAAATCGGTGGTTTCGACCTGCTTTTCAGCTGCCAACCAGCGCTGGTACTGCGCTAGTCGGGATGCGCTGATGCGCTCGGCCGAGGGTGCCCACAGCACCTCGCGTCCAGCCTCGGACATCGGTGACATTCCTTTCACCTGGGTTGTGGGAGCTCGCGGACGCGGACAGCGTCCGCGAGCAGCATATTTCGGAGGGTGTTTCGTTAGCGTGCGAGCACGGCGCCGAAGACGCGGGTGAGTTCACCGACAGCGTCGGCAGTGCCACTGGTGCTCCGCCAGGCGACGTGGTTGTCCGGGCGGACCAGGATGGCGCCGGCCTCGTCGATCTGGCGGAGGGTGGCCCACGTGCCTTGCGTGTCGGTGAAGGGGCCGCTCTCGGAGATCTGCGCGATCTTCAGCCGGATGCCGAACTTTTCCTCGACCACGGCGGCGGCTTTCGCCCATTCTTCGCCCTCCGAAGCGACGATGAGAACGAAGCAGGCACAGTTCTCGGTGAGATCGTGGGTGGAGATCTGCTGTCCGGACTGGTCGAGCCATGCATGGGGGAGCCGGTGCCCGGGCCGGGTGGTGGGGAAGTACACGCTGCCGAGGGGGTCGCGCGGTGGGGCGTCGCTTCCGTCGGGGACCAGAGCGCCGTTCGGGTAGGAGAAGCCGATCTCGAGATCGTGCGCCTGGAACTCGGTGCGTTGGGTGTTGATGACTTCGGCGGCGCGCGCTCGTCGGGTCTCGCCCATGGGTGTGTCTGAGAAGTATCCGCGGAATACGTCGATCTGCGCGTCGAGGGGCTGGCCGGGGATCACGCCGATACCGGAATCGATGACCAGGTGGTTGAGGAAGGTGAACATCGCCCAGTCGACGTTCCGCATCCCGACCACGCGGCGTTCGGCCTCGTAGGTGTCGAGTAGTGCGGGGGCGGCGTCGTCAACAAGCACTGCCGCAAGCTTCCATGCCAGATTGTGCGCGTCCTGGATGGCGGTATTCAGTCCCAGGCCGGTGGTCGGCGGGTGCCGGTGTGCGGCGTCACCGGCGAGGAAGACGCGGCCGACCTGGTACTTGTCGGCGAGTACGCCTTCGAGGATCCAGTGGCTGACGTGGTGGATCTCGAGGTCGAGGTCCGGCAGCTTGAGGAGCTCGCGCAGGCGGGGGACGATCGCCTCTTCGTCGAATCGGGCGGGGTCGTCGGGCCGGAAGGTGAAGTGGAGGACGAACTCCTCGGAGTGTTTGCCCCAGGTCGGGCCCATCGCGGCCATGGCTCCGCTGGCCCAGGAGCCGGCGCCTTCGGGGTTGAGCAGCCAGGTGATCAGGACATCGTCTTCCCAATACTGTGACAGGTCTGCGGTGAAGTGGGTGCTGACCATGTCGAGGAGCCCGCTTGGACCCTCCATCTTGACCCCGAGCGCATTCCCGACGGTCTTGCCGCCGTCGGCGGCGATCATGTATTGGGCGTGAACCGTGTACGTTTCTTGCGTCTGCAAGTCCTTGATCAGCGCATGGACGCCGTCGTCGTCCTGGTCGAACGTCACCAGTTCACGGTTGAAATGGATCGACTGCGGTGCCCGGCGCTCCGCGTGGTCACGCAACAGCGGTTCGAGTCGGATTTGCGGGTAGTTACTCGAATGGCACGGGCTGTCGACTGCGTACTTCTCCTCGAGGGTCCCACCACCGAAGGATTCCATCGAGAACAGGGTGCGACCGTCGAGTTCGCCGTCGCCCCCGAGCGAGGTCACCCAGCGGGTCTTGCCCATGTTCTTCGGCTTGGTGCCGACTGCGTAGATGGAGTCGGCCACTCCGTACTGGCGGAAGACCTCCATCGTGCGCTGGTTGAGGTAGTGGGCCTTCGGGAGGTGTGAGGTTCCGCTGTGGCGTTCGACGAGATGGTGCTCGATGCCGTGCTCGGAGAGGAAGATCGAGGACGACAATCCGCATCCTCCACCACCGACGATGAGAACCGGAACGGTGATGTCAGGCATGGGTGGTGCTCCTTCTAGCAGTGGTGAGGGCGCCGTTGCCGGCGGGAACGAAGTGGTGGCGCATTTCGCCGATACCTTCGGCACGGGTGACGAGTTCGTCGTCCGGGCCGATCAGGCGTTTGGGTTCTCGAACCCAGCCGACGCCGCCCGGAGTGCCGGTGAAAATCAGGTCGCCGGGACGCAGGGGCAGGATCGTGGACAGGTAGGCCACGAGTTCCGGGATGGGGAAGATGAGGTTCCGGGTGCGCGACTTCTGCATCTCCTGCCCGGAGAGGATGGTGCTGACCTCGATGTCGTCACGATTGGTGAACTCGTCCGGAGTGACCAGCATCGGTCCGATGGGTGCGAACCCGGCGAAGGACTTGCCGAGGTTGAACTGCTGCGGCGGCGGTCCGGCGAGCTGTAGCT
>NZ_NHML01000022.1:0-162007 GCF_002165735.1 Rhodococcus sp. NCIMB 12038 | reverse complement strand
CGGCTTGCACTCTCCGGCGAGGCGGAGTGGATCAGCTCCCGGCAACTCGAATGGATTGCCAAGTTCGATCGGGAGCAAGCGAACTTGCGTGAGGCGATGGAGTTCTGCGTATCGGACAATCCCGAAGCCGGACTGACGATCGCCGCGGCGTTGTACCCCTACTGGCTGTCACGAGGCTCTGTGGGCGAAGGTCGCCGGTGGCTCGACCGCTTGCTGTCCGTCGATGCTGGAACACCGACACTGGGCCGGGCTAAAGGCTTGTTCGCTGACAGCGTGTTGGCCGTGGTGCAAGGCGACCTCGAAAAGGGAGCTGATCTGGTGGCGGAGGGGCACAGATTGGGTCCACATTTGCAGGATCCGCTCGCGCAAGATCTCATCAATCTCGCAGCGGGGATCCTCGCGCTCTTCAGCAACGATCTACTCCAGGCATGCCCAATCCTGGAGGATGCAGTCGAGGCATTTCGAACTCGAGACACTTCGGCTCTCCAGGTCGTTGCGTTGGACAGTCTCGGCGTGGCCTACGAACTGCGCGGTGACCCAGCCCAAGCTTTGAAATGCTACGAGCAGGTGCGGGCGATAACTGAGTCGTGCGGGGAGGTCGTGTATCGATCACAGGCACTGTGCTCGATGGCCGTGGCCGTGTGGATCCAAGGGGACTGTGTGCGGGCAACGTCCCTTCTGGGGCAGTGCCTCGAGCTGTCTCAGCAGCTCTCTGATCGCATGACCGCAGCGGCTTGCCTGGAGCTCCTGGCATGGATCACCGCACAAGACGACGTTCGCCGCGCCGCCGTCCTCATGGGAGCTGCAGATGAGCTGGCCCGTTCGGTCGGCTGCGTGCCTGTTATGTTCCCCAATCGGGCCGTGCACCATGAGGACTGTATTCGGGCAGTTCGACGTGCTTTGGGATTGAAGGTATTCGAGGATGGACTACGGAAGGGTCGGGTTCTCGACCTTGACTCAGCCATCGCTTATGCCCTCGGCACTACTTCGAGACCGAAGTCATTGGCCGATGCGCCAACCAATCTGACTAAACGGGAGCGTCAGGTCGCCGAACTAGTTGCGGAGGGCTTGACGAACCGGAAAATCGCGGACCGTCTGGTGATATCACAGCGGACGGCGCAAGGACACGTCGAACACGTCCTCACCAAACTCGGCTTCACCTCGCGGGCCCAGATCGCGGCGTGGATTACAGAACAAACTCACCGCTAAGGTCGCAGTCGTGCCACGTCCGACTTGGTGTGGCCGCACCAGCCACATCACGTTGGCACAGCTAAGGATCGACAATGCGACACGGGTCTGAATGTGAGGCTCGCCGTCCTCACGTTACGTCGTCGCCGTTGCCGATCTACTCGTCGATCTATGCGAACCGGGACAGATCGACCAGGTGAAATTCGTACCCCGCTTCGAACGCGCCGTGCAGTATGTCGGCGACAACTACTGGGCGGGTGAAGAATTCACAACCATCACGGAGGCGCAGCATCGTGCCGAGAACATGATATCGCCAGGGGGCCGGATACGATGCACGACGGCACCGTGGCCGTCGACAGGCCACCCCAGCGATTGGCAGACCGACCGAATACTGCAGGGTGTGACAACCGCACAGTCTTCCCTGGTCTCAATGAGTAGTTGTCTGAACTCACAGTGGTCTCTTGCTTCCGCGGTCAGGGTGTAGGCGTAAGGACCGGGGGAGACGGTGCCGAGGAGGTTATCGATGTCTTCAAAAATTTCCACCTCGATGTGAGTGACGGCTCGCTTCTGAGCGAAAAGCAGCTGGTCGGCGACGTTGAGAATGTTGGCGGCGTGCGCGCGGTGAATGTTGGTGACGGGGACTATGGCCGTCATGACGTTTTCTCTTCTTGAACAGGTGGATCGGTGGCCGGCCAGACAGAAAGACCTGGAGGAGATCGGTGTCGATCTCCCACATCAGCGCCGCCTCCCCGCTGTTCGCGGGGGAGTGACCTAATAGGGCCCCAATAACTCCGAACTCAACTCCAGTCGCTTATCGTCTTGACAGACGAGGATCACGACAGTCAGAGTTCATCCATTCGCATGATGCAAGTCACACTGGACGGTGCAACAATGACAACCCTGCCTATCGAACTATGAAGTCGCCGCGTGGAAACCACCCTTGCGCATTAGGGCACTAGGCCGCGATATCGACTTACATTTCCCTTCTGCCAAGGCAGACCTCGGAAGTGGGTAAACGCCGCACCACAGCATCTCGACGGCGGTTGCCTTATATGCACCGAGCGCACATCTAATGCGAAATGCACCTGCCGATCCCAGTCGATACACCGCAAAGAAGGAGATCTATCAGTGCCGACAGTTGACAAAGTTGGGTCAGGTCCGGATCACATCGATGACGAGTTACGGCACAGCCGGCACGGAAGGACGCAGAAGTGAGCGCACCTGCGATGCGATCGGTCGCGATGCTGGTCGGTCCCGGCGAGCTGGTGATCGAGGAGCACCCGATCCCGGAGGTTCGAGAGCGCGACGTACTTGTCAAGGTGGACCGCGGGGCGATCTGCGGTAGTGACCTGCACGCCGTGTACGACGGTCTGGGCTTTTTGGTCAATCAGTCCAAGCCGGAGCCCGGCGGTCCAGGCCATGAGGGTGTCGGGACCGTCGTCGAGACACGGTCCGAGCGGTTCAAGGTAGGGGACCGCGTGCTCATCCTCAACGTGGGCTCCTTCGCCGAGTACACCCTCGTTTCCGAGGACTGGTTATTGACCCTGCCCGAGGATCAGTCGTTCGCCCGGATGATCATGGCCCAGCAGCTGGGCGTGTGCCTGTACGGGATGGACCGGTTCTGGCCGCGGGACAGGGAGGCCGGGAAGGTGGCAACGTTGATCGGTGCGGGCTCGATCGGTCTGAACTTCCTACAGTTGCTCAAGCTTTGGGGCTTCGAGACCGTCATCGTCTCCGACCTGGAGCCGGCACGCCTGGATGTCGCGCGTGAACTCGGAGCGACCGAGGTGGTTCTCGCGCCGGCGGAGTCAGTCGTCGAGATGACCAGAAAGTTGACCGGAGGGCTGGGCGCGGATCTCGTGGTGGAGGCGGCAGGATACGACGAGACCCGGGCCCAGTCGGTCGAGGCGGTGCGGGAGGACGGCCGAATCGGGTTCTTCGGTTACCCGGAGTCGTATGAGCCGTCCCCGTTTCCGTTTGGAGACGCGTTCTGGAAGGGGCCGATCTCGATAGAGATCGTCAAGGGCGCACAGCGAATCAAGGGGCTGCCGCATTTCCACGAAGCGATCAAGTTGATCAGCGATGGGACGATCCCCGTCGACCATCTGCTCGACGCAGAGTATCCGCTCTACGACATCACGACCGCCTTCGAAGCGGCCCGGGCGAGGAAGCACATCAAGGTTCAGCTCGTCGTCTGACGGAACAAGAGGGGCACGGCCAGGGCAGGGACGCGAACCGAGCGTCGGCTCTGGGTCGTGCTCCGTCTTACTTGCCCCGGGACCGCTGTGGCGCCGATATTGGAGGTAGCCACAAGCGGTGAGGACTAGTGCGGGTGACCCGCCGATCTCGTTGGGAATGATGAAATTTGGAAACGGTGATGCGGGGTCGGGTAGTGGGTGTGAGTGGTCAGAGCTGGCCGACCGCGCGCGCCTTGGCCTTGGCGGACTTGCGGGCGATGAAATCGTCGGCACCGGCTTTGGGGTAGAAGTCACCGCTTCGGACCATGTTCCAGGCGGCGACGAGCATTGCGTGTTCCATGGAGACCAGCGTCTTCATCGGGCCCCGGCGGATCGCGATCCGGTGGTATTGGCCGAGATTGGGTGCCCGTCGAGCGAGCACGGACAGAGGCAGTCCCGAGGGCGCTCCCGCGATACTGGTTACCAGGCCGGGACTTCAACGACTTCACCCGTCCCGTGAACTCTTCCGAGCCGGGTGCGGGATCCCCACGAGGCGCGCGACGGTGAAACACGCCCATCTCACCCCGGTTTCAGCGAGGAACGCGCGACAACATGGCCCCAATTATTACTTGAACCACTCGACCGATGTGACCTCGCCTACATTTAGAAAATCACTGGTAGCCAGACAATTCTGCACAGTGTGAATCAATCTCAGGCGCTTCGGAAAATACGCTGCAGAGGGTTTCTGGCGTGTTGGGAAATGTCAAAACTGACACGAAGGAGAATAGAGTGCGCGTGTTTGTCGGAATGTCGGGTGTGATTGTGCGATGACGAGCGTTCATACGGGTAGGCGATCGTCGTCGGTAATTGTCGTGGGTCGCGAATCAGCGAAGCGACGGGAATGCAGCAGGTCGTGAAGCAGGTTGGGCAGGCCGGCGGGCTCCAGCTGATCTCGGTCCTTCTCGCCGGTGGCGCGGTGGCGGGCCCCGGCGGAGCAGCTGTGCTGACCGAGAGCAGTTACCGGGCGGCACTGTGGTACTTGGTCGTGCTCAGCGTCCTCGTAATCCCAGTTGTTTACCTGGCGCGACGAACTTCGGCGGAGGACGCCTCCGAAGCCGCCGAGACCACCGTCCCCGTGCGTGCAGGCGTCGCCGGCGACCCGTCCTGAGTCCTGTTAGGACCGCCTCGGCGCGTGTGACAGATGCGATCAGTTTACGAACCCCGGCGTAATCGCGTTCGATTCCCCGGACGAATCGGTGCAGCTGTGGCAGATCGTCCAACGCGACGACCGCCATCCAGGAGGCCAGACGGTCGCCGCGGCGGCCGGTGAGCATCTCGGCGAACGCGGTGACGTGCGCGGCGGTGGTCTCGAGGTGGGAGCAACTGGCCAGGACTTGTTTGAGTCCGAGTTGCTCGCCGTCAGTGAGGTTGTCGGGATGGTGCAGCATCCACAAGGTGATGTTCCGAGCTTTCGGGATCTTCGGTCTGGCCGGTGGCGCGGCACCGATCTGACGGAATGGACGGAGGTAGTTGCGGACGGTGGAGTAGCTGCCGCAATAGCCGAAGGCCCGAATCTTCTAATAGAGGGTGAGTGTTGTGTATCCGTCGTTCCATCGCGCGTGCAGGTGCTCGGTAAGCTCGTCCAACACGGTGCGCCGGCCCGCCCGCCCGCGGTGTGGCCAGCAGTTCGTCGACTGCTATCGGCGCGGCAGTACCGTCGCGCGGTTTCCTTGGCGAGTCCGGGCTCCCGCTGGATCGGTTTGATTCCTTGCCCTGGGCCCTGAGCGCTGCGACCGCCTCGTAGCGTCTCTTGGTGCGGGCGACGAGGGTGCAATCCTCGCGGCGTGCGGTGTGCGCCTGTTCGGCGGCCCGCCGGAGGTCCTCCGCGGCGGTCAGTTCGACGATGCGTTCGGAATCGCCCGCGGCAGGCGTGCCGAGACACCCCTCTTAGGCGGCAACGCTTTTCGCTACTGCTTCGGCCAGGCTGTGCCATAGGTGCCAGCGGTCGGCGACCTTGATCGCGTCGGGGGCTCCGGTGCGCGCCCCTTCGGCGTACGCGCCGGCGCGATTGCGGCACACCACGGTCGTGCCCGGGTGAGCCGTCAGCCAGTCGACGAAGGTATCGGCCTTCCGGCCGGCGACGACGTCGACGGGTCGGTGTGTGGCCATGTCGATAACGACGGTCCCATATCGGTGCCGCCGGCGCAGGGCGAAGTCGTCGACACCAAGGACCTCCACTGTTGCCGCCGGCGGGTCCGGAAGCGCACGGACAATCCGTAGCAGGGTAATGTGGGTTCACGCCGGCCAGCGAAGGGGCGGCGGCCCGGGCGGCCGAGACGACCACTGGCAACGACGGCGGGCAGTGCTGCGTCCGACATGCACGCCCAGTGCTGTCGCCAGTCGAGCTCCGGCGCGGCCGGCCACCGCCTCACGGCGCAAACGGAAATTGGGCCAGAACCACTTCGAGCCGTCACACCCCTCACTGGATAAGGGGTCGGCTGGCTCCAACTCGAGCCGCCCGACCGGGGCCGTATCAGACTGCCAGAGCCAGCAAAGCGGAGTGCTGTCCGAGGCACTGGATGCATTGATGCAGGCACAGCCCCGGCAGATCCATCCACCACCGGAAGCGCGGCGGCTGCGGTGGTGACCCAGGAATTCAAATTGTGCACTGAAACCGTCGGACCGTTGCGGGACGACGCGGCCGGTCTCGACCTCAATGTCGACGCTGAATCACGTACCTGTTGCGTGGCTTGACGCCGCGCCGAACAACAAGCCGAGAAGGCCTGGAACGAGCGAACCATGAGCCGCCGCTGTTGTGGCGCCGCCGCTGGGCACACGCCTTATCAAGGCGCACGAAACTGGCAGGTCGCACAGATGGCCACGGGACACGGTCAAGTTGATAGCGCGTCCGGCGCGAGCAGTGGTCAATCCGGTGATCAAATAGGGCTCTGTTTACAGCCGGTCTTAGAAGTATTTTGTACTGCATAAGCTCGCAGCTGACAGGCATATTGGTCTGCTGTTATATGGATTGAGGAGGCGAAGGACGGACCCTGCATGTGCTGGCTTAACGGCCTGGGGCGTTGGGGTGCAGAAGGTGAATGTGAAGCCCTGAATTTGCGATTCCTCGGAGTAGATACTCGCTCTGTTCGGTTCGGTCAGCCAAGGGCGGGTCTTCCCGCTTGGCCTGCTTGTTCGACGGACGGGTCCAATTCCCGCAGACTGACAACCCACAGGACGAACCAGCACGGCCGAGCGACCCGCGCCAACACGAGGCCGCGCAGTGCAGTCTGAGAACCACGTCCCGAACAGTTCCCCTGAATGCGCGAATTTGACGCAATGTGTATTCACATCGCGTTTGATGAGCGTCGATATCGAGAAAGGTTGTGACAGAGAATGCTTACTCTGCGCTTACACAGTGAGCATGACGCCCGGTTGGAGGAGATCCCTGAACCGGAACTGCGTCAAGGAGCGGTGAAAGTCAAGGTTGCGTGGGCCGGTATCTGCGGGTCAGATCTGGCGTTGTTCGAGACAGCACCAGTCCCGCTTGACTATCAGAACCCAATCATGCAGGAGAGTGGTCCTCACGCCCTCGGGCACGAGTTCTCTGGGTACGTCAGTGAAATTGCTGAGGATGTCACATCCGTGCAAGTAGGTGACCTGGTGGCAGTTCGTCCGAATTTCGCCGATGGAACATGCCCCACCTGCCGGGCGGGGCATCCGAACATGTGCGACAACTACGCATTTATCGGGATCAACGGTGGGGGAGGAGGTTTCAGCGAAAGTGTCGTGGTGCCCGCTGACCATGCTTATGTACTCCCTCAGGACTTCAGTGCGCAAGCAGCCGCATTGATCGAACCTCTTGCCGTGGCCTGGCACGCGGTCAAGTTGGCGAAGATTCCAACAGACGGCACCGCGTTCGTCGTTGGCGCCGGACCGATCGGCTTGAGCGTGGTGCTTGCCCTCAGAGCCCAGGGCGTTTCGAAAATCATTGTCAGCGAACTCAGTGAGGCGCGCAAACAACTCGCCCGGGATTTCGGCGCCCAGCTGGTTATCGACCCGCGCGAGGCTGAGGTCGTCGCTGCAGTCCGCGAAGCGACAGGTGGGCGCGGTGTGGATGTCTCATTCGACGCATCCGGCATAGGCAAGAACACCTTGCAACCGGCGATCGATTCGCTCAGCGCTGCGGGCAGCGCAGTGATCTTGGCAAACTTCCATGGCGACGTCCCATTGGACGTGATGCCCTTCCTTATGAGGGAGAAGGTGCTCACCGGTAGCTTCGCCTACACCGCCGAAGACTTTGCCGAGGTCCGCGATGCCGTTGTGGACGGCCGAATAGTACCGGACGCACTTATCAGTAGCCGAATTCCTCTCTCGGACGTGCTCGACTCAGGAATCAAACATCTTCTCGGAGAGGGGCGGACGACTGAGGTGAAGATACTCGTTTCACCCTCCTTCTAAGGCTTAGCGCCCTTCGCTGCTCGGGGAGCTCGCGTAGGGAGTTCCCCGGCCCGGAGCCGCAAAACCAGCACAACCGCCGCTCGTCCTCCTGCTCCGCAATCGCGGGCGCAAGTCCGCCGCGGCGTTGGCCCGGAACTCCCACTGGTCTCGTGCTGTGATCGCTCGGATACCGCGGGAACCGCGGTGCGGGCGTCCCCTTCGACGCTAAGCGCGGGATCATTCCAAACGAGGCCGGCGACGTTATAGACCCAGACACGGGTCAGCCCTTGGTCGGCGTGTACACCGCAGGTTGGACCAAGCGCGGTCCGACCGCAGTCATCGGAACCAACGATGTCCGACAACCTGGTTCAGGATTTTTTGGCGGACAGTCTTGCCGAGCCCGTCGCCGATCGAGCGTTCGGCAACTTGGTGACGCGAGGCGAGCCCAACTACATCGACTATCGCAGCTGGCAACGGATCGACAAGGCGGAAACAGCCCGCGGCCATGGAGCCCGCCGTCCCCGCATCAGGTTTGTCGGCGTCGCCGAATTACTTAGTGCGTCGGCTGATCTGTGGCCGGCACGCGGCCACCCGTCCGGACCACATTGCAACGGAAGTAGTCTCTGTTCGTGGCTTGGTGATCGCGCACCCCCGTCCCGGCACACCAGTCTATCCCTGTACATGATATTCGCCACGTGTACGCACGCTGGCCACGTGTACGCACGCTGACGGCGCCATCCGCTCCTTGGCATGCATATCTAGAGCTTTTCCATGCACAGGATTTACTTGACAATTGGGTCGGAGTGCTCCAAAGTAAGGGTTGCCGGTGATCCAGTTCACAACTAGCAGAACGATCCTGGCGCCGAAACGACGTGCATGCGTTGTGCTGCGCTCGACTTTGAGCAAACTACCTGGACTGAAGGAGTTTCGTTATGGGCTTTACCGACCGCCGCCGGAACTCGGGCCTCGAGGTGGCCGCATTGTTGTTGCGGGGCGTTGTCGGAGGCACGATGGTCGCGCATGGTGCCAAGCATGCCCGCTCGCTCGACGGAACGGCGGGCTGGTTCCGATCCCTAGGATTTGAACGGCCCAAACTCCAAGCGCAAGCGAGTGCGGCAGTTGAGGTCGGGGCGGGTGCTCTGCTGATAGCCGGTGCTGCAACGCCGGTCGCCGCTGCGGCTGTCGTCGGCACTATGGCAGTAGCTGCGCGGTCGGTGCACGTGCCCAACGGCTTCTTCATAACCGACGAGGGCTGGGAGTACGTTGCCTCCGTAGCCGCTGCAGCCGTTGCCGTTGCCGGGATGGGGCCCGGCCGTGTCAGTGTCGACCACGCTCTGGGAATTGACCGCACGCTGAGCGGGGCGCGTGCCCTTGTCATCACTGCGGCGGTCGGGCTGATCTTCGCGGAATCCCATCTGGCCGCGTTTTGGCGTCCACCTAGGTCCGCACCCTCCGCCTGACAGCAGCATAGTCTCGGGGCCGGAGGTATACACAGTCACCGGCGCGCAGAGGCGCTCATGAATTGAACTGCTGCACAAAATATATACGAGAGGATCCCAAAATGGGAAAGCTTGGCGGACGGGTGGCGTTCGTGACAGGAGCTGCGCGTGGCCAAGGTCGCGCCGAAGCGGTGAAGCTGGCAAAGGAAGGCGCAGACATAATCGCGCTGGACCTCTGTAAAAGGCCGACCCACACGGACTACCCGGAGGCCACGGCGGACGATCTCGCTGAGACGGTCCGCCTGGTCGAGAATACCGGACGGCGTATCTTGGCATCGGAAACCGATGTTCGTGACCTCGCTGGCCTCACGAACATCGTCGACGAAGGTGTGCGACAGTTCGGCCGGCTAGACATAGTGGTCGCAAACGCGGGCGTCGTGTCTTGGGGCCGGTTGTGGGAGATGGATATCGAACGTTGGACGGATATGATCGACATCAACCTCACGGGTGTGTTTAACACCCTCCGCGCAGCCATCCCTCACATGATCGAGGCAGGTAACGGCGGATCGATCATCGCTACGAGCTCAAGTGCAGGGCTTCAAGCCCTGCCCGGTCAATCTCATTACACCGCCGCTAAGCACGGCGTCACGGGGCTGGTGAAATCCGCGGCCATGGAACTTGGCCCGTACCGTATTCGGGTCAATTCGTTGCACCCATGGGCCGTTGACACCCCGATGGGTGCCTTCGGTGAGGATGGTAAAAAGGTATTCGCCGACAACCCTTCCTACATGAACGCAATGAGTCAAATCCTGTACGAACCCTCGAGCAGCACCCCGGACGACATTGCCAATGCTGTTCTGTTCCTGGCGAGCGACGATTCGCGCACCATTACGGCCGCACAGTTCACCGTCGATCACGGCTGCACACGCATCTGATCTCGATCTCTGTGGTCATGCAGGAGAATTGTTTCGTGGTTTCCGCTCACCCGTTGCGGGTCCACTGAGTTCCGAAGCGAGACATCTCCCAAGGACTCGGACCCCACCGCAAACCAGGAGGTAGGTCCATGCACACCGGCGTCGGCCGGTTGAACGAAAGACCGCCTACCGGCGCATCGCAGAGCGTAGCCCAGAATGATTACGACACGATCCGAGCCGAGGCTGCTTTTCGCGAGCTGTTGATAGCTGTCGGCGACGATCCAGATCGCGATGGGATGTTCGCGGTCTTCACACCGATCCCGATTCAGTGCTCGATACAACGCTCGACGAGGGTCACCGGGACATGCTCTTGTACGAGGCAATCGGACCTACTCGACGTGCGAACACCACCTAGTTTCGCGCCGAGCCCCTCGGTCAGACTCTTCGCCGATAAACAACTACCCCCGACGAACCACCGGCTGAGCCCAATCAGACTGGTTTGACAAATTGCCCCGAAAGGTGAGTCAAAGTCGGGAAGAAATTGTGACGCTTCGGAGCCGTCCGGTAGATATTTGCCACTCACCATCGCAATTTCGTAGCGCCACAGTCACTCACGCGGCAGGTAGTATCGCCGGGTCGGTTTCCACGCTCTGCAGGACCGCAGGATGAAGATTGAGATGGCCACGTCGTCGAATACCAATCCGCAGTTGAACCTGTTCGACCTGCCACCGAGATAACCCGGCCTCACTGGAGCGGCTACTCCCGCCCTGGTGGCGGTGGGGGCGCACCGACCGCAGCACCCCGGATGGTCGTCGTGGCAATCCAGGTGGGCCTCGCTCGCCCCCGTGGATGGGAAAATGTTCGCTGACCTGCTCTGGTAGGTCGACTGCACTGGCATGGGTAGCGAGTGACATTCCCGCTTCTCCGGAGACTTTTCTCTCTGGCTCCGGTGTGCTCTGCTTAGAGCGTGTCTGCCAAATATTGGCGGTTGAATGCTCGAGACTGTCCGTGTGTTGCGTGCCAACGAGATTTCCGATGACCTGTGGACTGTGATCGAACCCGTCCTTCCTGCGCTGTCGGGCCGTCGTGGGCGTCGGTGGAATGACCATCGTTTGACCCTGGATGGGATCGCCTGGCGGTTCCGAACCGGGTCACCGTGGCGCGATCTGCCCGACCAATTCGGCCCGTGGCAGTCGATCTGGGAACGTCATCGCCGCTGGTCGGACGACGGCACCTCCGTTCGGATGTTTCCCGCGGTGGGGGCGGCAGCACCCGAACGAGAAGGACAGCTCGAACGTCTGCTGTCGATCGACTCGACCATCGTCCGCGCGCACCAGCACTCGGCCGGCGCCCTGACCGATGCGCACACAGGGGGCTCGGTCGAATGACAAGAATCTGGCCAACGAACCCGCCGACCACGGACTCGGCCGCTCCCGCGGCGGGCTGAGCACCAAGATCCACGCCCTCACCGAACGTTCTGTTGCCCGTTGACGCTTCTGCTCTCGCCCGGTCATGCGGGCGACAACCCCCAACTGGCGCCGCTGCTCGAAGCGCACCGTGCCCACGACACCGAAGCGTTCCGGCTGCTGGCCGACAAGGCGTACTCGCACCCGAGCACCCGAAAGCACCTGCGGAAACACAGAATCTCGCACACCATCCCCGAACGCAGTGACCAGATCCTTTCGTCGCAAGGCCAAGGGGCCGGACGGGGGTCGACCGCCGGCATTCGATAAGGACCGGTACCGCGAACGCAACACCGTCGAGCGTGGTTTCGGGCGTCTCAAGCAATGGCGTGGAATCGCCACTCGCTACGACAAGTACGCCACCACCTACCTCGGTGGCGTACTCCTCGCTGCGCTCGTCATCCATCACCGTGCCCGCAAATAGCAGACACGCTCTAGACGATATCTGCCTCCTCACGATCGGCGCGGTCGTGGTTGGGGGTGGGGGAGTCCGTACTCGTCCGGTGACAGACCCGCGAGAACGGCCTGGATCCTGCGCGGGTTGAACCAGGTGTCGGCATAGCGGAACAACGCTGACTCGCCGCTATTCGACAAATCTTTCACCTTGCGTTAAGTCGAAACCCACACAATCAATGCTTGCCACAGACTGCGTCTCGCCGGTGACAAATTGTGGCAGTGGTGCGAATCCTCGAGAATCTCGAGCTGTACCTGGGGAGCGTTTACATATGCACTCGGCTCCTCCCACGGGTCACGCACAACATCGCGTTCCCCGAACCCTAGAAAGACCGGAACGTCCAAAGCTCGGATCTGTTCGGCGACCGCCCCCGGGCGGCTAACCCAACTGCCCAACTCGTCGGGTACCGGCGTAGTCGCATTGCGCACGGCCGTTAGAAGCGGACCTTCGAGGCGTGGACCGACATTCGTGTAAGCGAGATCATGTCGCGAATAGTCGGCGTCGCTGTCGGTCAATAACCAACGGCTGCCTCCTGGGCGCCACATAACTAACTCTCGAGACGGGTAGCCGAGAAGAGCCAATCGCGGGAATGGGGAAATCATTTGCTGCCGAAGAAGCAGAGCGGCCCCCATTGAATGGCCCACCCCTGCCGCCGGCACATCGGCTAATCCGAGTTGGTCGACAAATGATGCCGTTGCCTCTGCATTCGCCTGTGCGACGGCGGAGGGCGACAGATCGAGAACCTCCCTCGCGCTGTCGCCTGTTCCGAGATGATCAATCGTGATGACTGCTACTCCGGCCATCGCAGCGAAGTGCGAAAAGCTGTATGAGCGGGTCTCATCGCCACTGACCTGCAGATCCCAGTAGGACCGATCCAATCGTCCTCCGGGAAAGCAGACAACCACAGCGCGGGGGGCTGGCGGAAGGTAGGCGCTGCCTGCCACCCAACTGCCGTCCACCCGCTCCCAACGAAGTTCGATGTGTTCGATGGCGCACATCAACGTCAGTTCACCTCTGATTCGAGTCGGCGACCAAGTCCGGGTGTGGCACTGGCGACATCGCCTCCGGCCGTCTTCAGTATCGCCTCGCCAGGGTCGATCTTGTTCGCGGTAGCGCGAATTTGCGCCCGGCGATGAACTCGTTCACGGGACTTTTGCGCCTACCGGGTCTGTGCGGGACCAGAGGAGTCTACCGGACCGCTATTTGGTCTGAATCACTGCACTATGGCCCGTTTCGTGCGCGAAGTCAACTAAACCAGGTACATGTATGAACCTAGCGTCACGTGTTCGCCGTGACGGCGGCAACAAACACCCCTTGACAGAACGCCGATACCCGTACATTGTTGGATGCGAAAACCTGTACATGGTTGCCCGCTCCCGGTGTCGCCTATCCGGCACCTGCAGCGAACTCCGACACAAAAGCGGAATCGCCGAGCGGATCAAAACGAGAGGACTATCAATGACCGACACTCTGACGTCGACGACCGATGACGTGAAGATCATCGACTGCGACGCACACCTCACCGAACCGTCCGATTTGTGGACGTCGCGTGTCCCGGCGTCGATGAAATCGAAGATGCCGCAGATGGAAACGCGTGACGGTTTCACTGCGTGGTACATCGATGGTGAGATGTGGGCAAGTATCGGCGGCAACACGATCGGACACGGACCGAAGAAGGTGTTGGGAACGAACTCGCTCCAACCCTTCGAGGAGATTCATCAGTCAGCATGGTCGACTCGCGAACGCCTAGAGGTTCTCGACGATCAAGGCGTTCTCGCCCAGGTTCTCTACCCCAACGGCGTGGGGTTCTCGTCCAATCACATATTCGCGGTGCCGGACCTCGATCAGCGCAGTCTGATCCTCAAAACGTACAACGACTTCCTCGTCGAAGTGCAGCACGAATCGAACAACCGACTTCTACCGCAAGCGATGCTTCCGATTTGGGACATGGATCTGACGGTCAAGGAGATGACCCGCATGATCGACCAAGGCATCACCGGGTTCACGTTGTCCGACAAACCCGAACTGCTGGACCTCCCGGAACTGCCGGAACCGTACTTCGACCCGATGTGGGACGTGTTCAACTCCACCAATACAGTGGCGAACTTTCATATCGGAGCAGGCGGCACCAAGGAAGAGGTGCTCGACCTCCGCAAGACCATGCGCGAACAACGAGCCGGCAAGTCTCCGACTCCAACCGCCACGACGCTAACCGGCAAGAAGGTTGCATCGCCGAGCTGGCGAAGCTTCGGGCCGCAGCGATGGATGGCAGTGATGGCGACCCAGATGTACATGAGCAACGTTCGAATCGTCACCAATCTCTGCATGAGCAACCTGTTCGATCGATACCCCAACCTGAAGGTCGTCTCAGCCGAAAGCGGTATCGGCTGGGTGCCGTTCTTGCTCGAAGCGCTCGAGTACCAGCTCGACGAGATGGTTACGACAAACGACGAGATGTCGCTGCAGAAGCGTCGTCCGACCGAGTACTTCCGTGACCACCTGTACGTGATGTTCTGGTTCGAATCTTCGGCGCCACAAAAGCTCGTCGAAGATATCGGAGCCAAGAACATCCTGGTCGAGACCGACATTCCCCACCCGACGTGTCTCTACCCCAATGCCAAAGGCCACTTCGACCGCGTCCTTGGTGGACTCGATGACTACAGCCGTCGTCGGATCCTGCAGGATAACGCAGCAGAGCTCTACGGCATCGACATCCCGGCGCTCACCAAGTAGCGATCGAGAGTTCGATCCCCGACTGCCGTCCACACCGCGGGACAGCAGCCGGGATCCGGACTACAGATACCCGGCCAACCGCAACGGTCGCCGCGCCAGGCACGGTTAATCGATCCGTCAGCATCAACGGCATCGTCGGCGAATCTCTAAGGAGGAAAAGTATGCAAAGCATTTTCGAAGGTCTGCGAGTCGTGGATCTAACCGAGGGGATGCTGTCGATGACGTCCGCAGTGTTGGCGGACTTCGGCGCCGATGTTGTGAAGATCGAAACCGAATCCGGGGACAGCGAGCGCGGACGTCCAGGGTTCAACTTCTGGAACCGCGGTAAACGCAGTCTAATTGCCAACCTCGACTCGGCCTCCGGTCAACGGCGAATCACCGAGCTCGTTGACGACGCGGATGTTTTCATAGAGTCGCTCAGTTCGAGAAGTGAGCAGCTGGGCCTCGATCCCGATTCGACTCGAGCACGAAACCCGCGGCTCGTGCACTGCAGTCTGACCGGCTTCGGTGAAGCGACCACACTCGAGTCGTTCGGGCACAAAGACGAAATCGTAATGGCAAAGGTCGGACGCCTGATGGCCAACGACCCGCTCAGCGGAGCGCACGAAGACATCGATCACCCGATCTACCTCGCGGCTCCCACGAGTACATACGGGTGCGCAACATTGGCGCTGCAGGGAATTGTCTCTTCGCTTTTGCAGCGAGAACGAACAGGACTCGGGCGGGCCGTATCCACCAGTCTCCTCGACGGAGTATCGGCTGCGACGATGCGTTTAGCCTTCGAGCGGCGAGGCGACGACGTCATCCCGGTTCGGTCAAGAGGCGACGGCACAATTCCGATCCTCATGCGCGGAATCCGCCTGTGCTTTCTTGCCGTCGAAACGTCGGACAATCGATACATTCAGATGTGCTGCCGCCAGCCACACCTTTATCGTAACTGGATGAGTTGCATCGGGCTCGGCGACGAACTCGAGACGGACAGATGGAGCGGACTACCTCTCGCGGTCAAGTCACATGCGGACGCCGACGAGTGGGAACAGCGAGTGCGCGAACGGATGCGCACGAAGTCGCAAGCCGAGTGGATGGACATATTCCGCAATCTCGATATCGGGGCAGACCCCTTCTTGACCGAGGACGAGTTTTTGCGGCACCCCCAGTTGGTAGAGAACGACCGGCTCATTACCATCGACGACCCGGAGCTCGGCCCGATCCTGCAGCTCGGCCCGTTGGTGAAAGCCACAGCCACTCCTGCCCACGTTTCGGGTCCCGCCCCGTCGCTGAACTCAGCCCGGGACTGGACGGGCTGGGAGCCGCGATCCGAATCGTTGCAGTCGGCCGAGCCCACCACCCGACTGCCACTCGACGGGTACACCATCTTGGAAGTCGCCTCCTTCCTCGCAGCCCCACTCGGCCCGACACTCCTCGCAGAACTCGGTGCTCGCGTGATCAAGGTCGAGCCGATCGACGGTGACCCATTCAGGAGCAGCGGTTTGGAATTCGTGCATATCGCAAACGGCAAAGAAAGTATCGCGCTCGACTTAAAGACTGACCAAGGCCGGGCGATACTGCACCAGCTGATCGAGCAAAGCGACGCGCTCATCCACAATTTTCGACCAGGCGTACCCGAAAAACTGGGGTTCGGATACGACGAAGCATGCAAAATTCGCCCCGACCTCGTCTACCTCTACGGCGCATCCTATGGGAGCAACGGTCCGGAATCGCACCGCGCGGCATTCCATTCAACTCCGAATGCACTATGCGGCGGCGGCATCCTGCAAGCCGGCAAGTCAAACCCACCGGTGAACGACTCGTACGCAGACCCCTGCTCCGGTCTGGCAACGGGCGTCGCCCTCGCCCTCGGGCTGTTAGCGCGTGAGCGCTACGGCGTTGGACAGTACCTGGAAACCAGCATGCTCGTCAGCGCGGGTTGGGTGCACTCGGCGCGCATGGAGTCATACATCGGCCAGCCCCCACGGCCCCAGCTCACGCAAGACCAGCTCGGGTACAGCGCCTTTCGCAGACTCTATGAATGTGCGGAGGGCTGGATCATGCTCTCCGTCGACGACGCTGACTGGCCATCGCTCATCGCGCTAGTCGGCGCCGACGAGTGGTCCGAAGACCGGAGGTTCAAGGACCCATCGACACGCCTGGAGAACGATCGCATGCTCCAGTGGCTCCTGGAAGACCGCTTCAAAACGAACACGGCAGCAACGTGGGAATCGCTCGGGCAACAGCACGACCTCGCGATCGCATCGGCTGCCGAAAGAACCCTTGAAGAGTTCCTCGTCCATTCCGGACTGCTCGAAAGTGCCGAACACCCAGCCTTCGGAAGCTACTGGCGCCTGCAGCCGCGAGTGCGTGTCACGGGTTCGGAACGCGCACACGGGCTGCCCTGCGAAGTCGGCGAACACACGGACTCGATCCTTTACTCCCTCGGGTACGAGCCGGCGCAGGTCGATGCACTCGAGGCCGCGAAAGTCGTCAAACGAGCAGCGACAGAGCGGCGTCACCCCTTGGGCACAGGGATAGCCCACCTCCAAATGGACGGAACCAGATGACCGGGGAACGTGTGGTGATCGACGGTGGAGGTGCAATCGTGCCACCCCCTCATACGCTCCTCGGTGGTCTCCGCGTAATCGAGGTCGCAATTCTTGCACCGAGTGCGCTCGGTGGGTATCTTGCCGAACTGGGCGCGGAGGTGATCAAGATCGAGTCAGGCGCGGGTGACTACGTGCGGTCGGTGATGCGCAGACCGAATCAGGACGCGTCCGACATGCACCAACTGTGGAACCGAGGCAAGAAGAGCGTCGTGCTCGACCTCGACGAACAGTCGGGCAAGCGAGACTTTCTCGACCTGGTAGCGAGCGCGGATGTAGTGATCGAGGGGCGTCGCCCTGGATACCTCGACCGGAAAGAGCTCGGCTACCAACGCCTCCGCGAGGTCAACCCATCGATCGTCTTCGTGTGTTTGTCCGGTTTCGGGAACACCGGCCCGTATCGTGATCTGCCTAGTCACGGACCGGCTTTCGACGCCTACGCCGGCGTCAACCCGCCAGAGATAGACGATGAAGGCCGGCCGCGAATCCCGCGTCCAGCGCATGTCGGTGTTGGGGTTTACACCGGTGCGCTCCATGCCGGAATCGCTGCCTTGGCGGCCGTTCTGCACGCCCGCGACACGGGATCGGGAACATATCTCGATGTCGCGCAGGCTGATACTGCGGCCTATGCCCGCGCCACAACGGACCTGGCAAAGCTGCGTGGGCGGGCGCTGTCGTCTGAGAATGTCCCGTTTCGGGACGATGAACTGTCAGCCACAGGCGCCGTAGATGATCTCTTTGCCGCGTCGTGCCTGGTCCAGTATTACCGGACGACCGATGGACATATTCTGCTCCAGGCAATGGAACGAAGACTGTTCGAACGGTTCACCGTTGCGGTGCAACGGCCTGAACTCATCAAAGAGTTTCCGACTGACCGTGAGGTCGACTGGCTGTACGGCCGCGACGACGTCCGCGCCGAATTGTCGACGATCTTTGCTAGTGAATCCTCCGCGTACTGGGTCGAACTCGCCCGCGAATATGGATTTCCCTGCACGCCGGTCAATGAGGCAGCGCGCTTGTTGGACGATGAACACTTCGTGGCGAGAGCGAGATGGCTCCCGGACCACGACGGTGCCCCGACGGTCCCAGGCGTGCCCATCCACTCGATCCCCGGACTACCTCTAGTACCTCCCGCGCCGTACCTGGGCGAGCACACCGAGGAAATACTGAACGCACTCCGGGTCCGTGAGCGGTCTCGGTGAACTAATTGGTTTGTGCCAGTGCGGGTTTGACGGCGATACCTCAAATTGTTGCGTCGATCCCTGTTGCACTAAACAATCCACCTGCAGAGGCGGTTCAGCCGAGTATCTCTACCGTGCGGTGGCCGTCCGGACTGCATCCCTATGAGCACAGATAATCTACTTCGTCACTCTGGAGGGTCTTGTGGGAAAACTCGATGGAAAAGTTGCGTTCATTACCGGGGCTGCACGCGGCCAGGGTAGAAACCACGCAATTCGCATGGCGGAGGAAGGCGCCGATATTATCATCGTGGATATATGCAAGCAGATCGACAACGTTCCTTACACGATGCCCTCTGCCGCCGATCTCTCGGACACCGTGCATGCAATCGAGCGTGCCGGTGGCCGAGTAGTGGCCAGGGAGGCCGATGTGCGCGACGTCGCCGAACTCGTGAGCGTGGTCGATGAAGGTGTGCGCCGTTTCGGGCGGCTGGACATTGTGTCTGTGAACGCCGGAGTTTTCGGACCACTGGAGGATGTGCCGGACATTGCGGCGCGGGTCGCGAATTTTCGAATGGTTGTCGATGTCAACCTCACTGGAGCTTTTTGCACCGTTGAGGCAAGTCGTCAAGCTCTTATAGACTCCGGTGGCGGTTCGATAATCGTCACTAGTTCACTAGCCGGAATCCGACCGCTTTCCGCGGGAGGTGGATACTCGGAATCGAAGCATGGCGTGGTCGGCCTGATGCGGTCATACGCACAACAACTCGCACCCTTCAGCATCCGGGTCAACTCGGTCCATCCGACGAATGTAAATACTCCGATGATTATGAATGACGCAGTATCTCGCGCTTTCTGCCCTGGTATCGACGATCCCAGTGAAGATGATGTGAAACGCAGTCTCAGCTTCCTCAACATGCTTCCCGTTCCGTTCGTCGAGTGCGACGATATAACCAACGCCGTGATGTGGCTGGCGTCGGATGAGAGCCGTTACGTGACAGGAGTTACCCTCCCGGTCGACGCGGGCGGAGCGCTCAAGTAGCGGACGCGGTCGATCCTTTGTTTACAATTGCCATCTCCGACAGGCTAGTTGCATGTTCGAAAATCACTGTTCATCGCGCATAAACTTTCGGGAAGAATCAGAAGGGCGGACGAGATCAAGAGTGGGATGGGTTAGGGCGTGTCTCCCAATGATTTGGGATGTTGTGCGGCAGCATGTTTGCTGTGACAGAGGTGACGGATCGATATCAAGTGTTGACCGAGAAGCAGTGGGCGTTGCTTGCGATGCTGTTACCCAGTTCGGATGGGCTGCGGGGGCGGAAGTTCCAGAATAACCGGCTCGTGGTGGAGGGGATGCTCTACCGGCTGCGTACCGGGCTCCCGTGGCGGGATCTACCTGCGCATTTCGGCCCCTGGAAGACGGTGTGGAAGCGGCATCGACGCTACGCCGGGGATGGAACATGGGATCGGGTACTCATGGCCCTGGCCGCGATGGCCGATGCCGGTGGCGACCTGGATTGGGCGGTGTCGGTGGATTCCACCGTGGTGCGGGTGCACCAGCACGGCGCCAACGCCGCGCGTGACACAGGGGGATCTGCCGAATTACACAAATCTGCTTGACGAACCGGTCGATCACGGCATCGGCCGGTCCCGCGGCGGGTTGACCTGCAAAGTTCACCTGGCGTGCGATGGCGACGGACGTCCGTTGTCGGTGCTGGTGGGTCCTGGCCAGGCCGGCGACAGCCCGATGTTCGGCCCACTCCTCGACGGCATCTGCGTGCCGCGCATCGGTGGCGGCGCACCCCGCACGCGCCCGGACGAGGTCCGTGCCGACAAGGCGTACACATCCAAGGCCAATCGAGAACTGCTACGCAGCAAGGGCATCAAGGCGGTCATTCCCGAGAAGTCCGATCAGGTGGCCAACCGCAAGAACAAGGGCAGCGCGGGCGGGCGGCCACCGAACTTCGATGCCGAGTCGTACAAGGGCCGCAACGTGGTGGAAAGGGCCTTCAACAAGGTAAAACAGTGGCGAGCGGTGGCAACCCGGTACGACAAGCTTGCCCTGACTTACCGGGCAGGATTCCTCCTCGCCGGCATCGTCGAATGGCTCAAACTATTGGGAGACATGTCCTAAGCGTCGGGGTTCAACGCACCCTCGAAGAAGAGGCTGCAGAAGGCGTCGATGGTCTGTTTGGCATTGACCTTGCGCGGCCCCGGCTTCAACCACCGGTGGGTCCAGTTGATCATCCCGAACAACGCCTTGGCCATCAGTGGCGTGGGGATGTCACCGCGGAAGGTTCCCTCGGCGACGAGGTCGTCGAGTAAATCGGAGACGATCTTCTCGAACCGCCTGGTTTTCCGGAGCATGTCCTTGGCCCACGGCGTCGACTGGAACTCTAGCTTCGCCATGTCTTCCTGGATGTAGAGGTAGACGTACGGATAGTTGTTCTCGTATGACAGCAGCTGGAGTTCGACGAGGCGGCGGAGTTTCTCCGCGGTGGATAGATCGAGTGCCAGCACGGCCTCCGCAGCCGTGATGTTCTCATCGAGGACGCCGCTGACCACATCGTGGAAGAGCGCCTGAAAGAGCTCTTTCTTGCTGGCGAAGTAGTAGTAGATGGAAGCGCGGTCGGTGCCGAACCGTTCCGCGATGTCGTTCAACGTCGCGGCTTCGTAGCCCTTCTCCTGGAACACGATGGCGGCATCCCGCAACAACTCGCGGCGTTTTGCCTGGTAGTTGGGACTACTTTCGTTCTGCGCGCTACGCCGGCGCCGACTCATCCCGCTGCTGGTAGTCACTGTGGTTCTGGGCACTCATGGAATGGTACGCGTTTCCCGCCCGAACTGCTATCAACGTTGACGTCAATCAACTTCAACGTTGACAGATTTGGCTCCGTCGCATAACGTCGGTACCACCACCGCTTTGGCTGCTACAGCTCCACACTAGTTCCACGAGTGAGGGTCCATGACGTACGACGGCGATTGGTGCGAGGTCGCACCCGTCGGAGACCTCTTGGTCCGCGGTGCCCACCGTCATCCCGATCAGGACCTAATCGTCTTTCCCGACAACCGCTACACCTACGCAGAGGTCCTCGACCGTGCCACCGGTGTTGCCAGGGGCCTGCTCGCGCTCGGCGTGCAGCCCGGTGACCACGTCGGACTCCTCGCCCCGAATGGCATCGAATTCGTGGAGGGTTTCTTCGGCGCCGCCTTGATCGGCAGTGTCGTGGTTCCGCTCAACGCCCGGCACAAGGCAGCCGAGCTCGCGTACATCGTCGAACATGCCGATCTCAAAGTGCTTCTCACGCTGGCAGAGGCCGATGAGTACGTCGACTTCGTGGACCTGATCCACGACGCTATCCCGTCATTGTCGGGGGCGGCGTCTACGTCACGGCTCGCGCTCCCCGAGGCCCCAATGTTGCGGGGCGCCGTGCTCATGCGGGGCGAGGACAAGGCCGGCTTCATCGGGCGATCAGAGTTCGACCATCTCGCCGGCCGTCAGACCTGCGATGACGTGCATCAACAGCGGCTGCGTGTGCGCGTCCGTGACACCGCGGCGATCCTCTATACATCCGGGACCACAGCACACCCCAAGGGCTGCATGCTCTCACATGAGGCGTTGACTCGTGGTCCGGTCGATCGTGCCGCGAAGCGGCTGACGACCGACGGGCGTCATATCAGCTGGGCGGCTGGACCGCTCTTCCACATAGCGGCTCTCGCACCCTTGTTGGGAGCCATTGGGGCGGGCGGTACGTACCTGACCGACATCTACTTCGAGCCCGGGCGGGCACTCGAGCTGATTGCACGCGAACGCCCCACGACCGCCTGGCCGTGGTTCCCCGCCTCGATTCAGGCTCTGATGGATCATCCGAGGTTCGATGCCGAGGAATTCGCCTCTTTGCGCTATTTGTTTCTGATCGGGCCGCACGTTCTCATCGAGCAGGTGCAGCGGATGTTTCCGGCCGCCGAGTTGGTGGCAGCCTGCGGAATGACGGAAACCGCGGGCATCTACGCCCTGAGCGAGCGGTCGGAGACCGTCGCCGACCGATCTGGAGCACAGGGAAAGCCGGCACCGGGGATCGAGGTACGCATCATCGACCCTGATACCGGCGCCGAGCAGCCCACCGACGTGCCCGGGGAGATCCTGGTGCGTGGCTATTGTGTCACCGATGGCTACTACAAGGATCCAGTCAAGACCGCCGAGGCACTCGACGCAGGCCGATGGCTCCACACCGGCGACCTGTACAGCCGCAGGGAGTCCGGCTGTCTGGTCTTCCACGGACGCCTCAAGGACATGCTCAAAGTAGGTGGAGAGAACGTCGCCGCCATCGAGGTCGAAGCTTTTCTCTGCGAGCATCCTGCCGTGAAAACCGCCGCTGTCATCGGACGCCCCGATGAGCGGCTCGACGAGGTTCCAGTGGCATTTGTCGAGATCCGTGCGGGTCACACCCTTCGAGCGGATGACCTGATCGAGTTCTGTCAGGGAAGGATCAGTAATTTCAAGATACCCCGCGCTGTGTACTTCCTTTGCCCCCATGAGTGGCCGATGTCCGCAACCAAGATCAACAAGCGTCAACTGCAGGTTCGTCTCGCGGAACTGACAACCGAAATGGACGCACGGTAGTGGGACTTGCGCCAATCTCCAGTTCAACGTTGGCAATCGCCCATACCGTCCAGCGGCGAGTCTGTCGCACTTTGGCGCCGTCTCGCTAGGTTCCGACGTGTTCGGTTGAGGGACAGCAACGTCGCAGCGACCAGGTTGGGGAATGGAAGTCGGAGAGACTCGTGTGCGATGTTCTCTCCCACAGCATTCCCGCATTCGCCGTCAACTCCACGCTGCCGTGGAGGACGAGCGCCCTGCCGACCTCGGTTTCCTCGACGAAGGGCGGCGTGGTGCGGCGCTCGCGGTGGTTTGCTCACCTATGTAGACGCACCGCGCACACACCTCTGATCGCTGCGCGCGTCTTCTCGGACGTGATGGACCGGTCCGCATCGAGTATCCGTGCGAGTTTGCTGAAGTAGGTTGGTGCATCCATGCCGAATTCCTCGAAAATCAGCCTGCTCGAGCCTCCGCCGTAAGGATGCCAGCGCAGCGCGAATTCCAGCATCTGGCGGTCGAAACGGTCATTGGTGTCTGCGAGCACGTGCGATTTCCGATTCTTCAGATGCATTCTGTATTCAAGCAATGTTTACCCGGGAACGGCGTTTTCGTCTGGCGCGGCGGAGGATTGATGTGCCGGCGAGCAAGCGGCTCGAGTCAGCGCTCGGACATTGCGCACGTCGCTGTCGAGCGCCGCGATCAGCTCTTCTTTCGACGCGAAGGTGGCCTGGCCGCGGATCCAGTGGTCCAGCTGCACGGTGATCTCACGACCGTACAAATCTTCCTGGAAGTCGAGTAGGTGTGCCTCCAGTAGTCGTGGTCCCACGCGCCCATAGAACGTGGATCGTCGCCCGATCGACACGGCCGACATCACAGATCGTCCGTCGGGGAGTGCGCAACGACCAGCCCACACTCCGTCGATGAGTCCCGTGTGGACGTCGTCGTCGACCACCAGATTGGCCGTCGGGAAGCCCAACTCGCGGCCTCGCTGATCACCATGTGCGACAACGCCGCGCACGGAATTGATCGACGTCGAGGTCGATCCGATTGGCGATCTCGTTGTGGGAGCCGCCGCAGGATCGCTGGCCGGATCCAGCACGGCAGCGATCCCGAGATCGCACAGTGCGACGTGGAGCTCTGCTGGTGACGCGAGCAGGCGGGGCGCAGTAATGCCCAGTTCGCGAAGGATCTGAGCGATATCGGCATTTCTGCCGACTCGCTTGCAAGCACGTTGCTCCGGCGTGAGGGTGAAGGAGTCAATGTCGTTCATGTTCCGCTCGACAAGAATTGCGCCGCCACCGTGGCCGGCAACGAACGCGAACATGTCTTGCAGGCCCTGGTCGACAGGGGATGCGTGGGGCGCGTAGTTGGACTCTCGGTACACATGCACCAGCGGGGTGTCGATGGTGTGCGGTTCTCCGATTCGGTAGGCGACATAGTCGGACCCGGTGGCATCGCTGTGGAAGCCGGACGTGCGGAGATCGCCGTACGGTCCAGGGTGGGTCACCGTGAAGGTGGTACGAACATGCAGTTCAACGGCTCGACGATAGAGAATGAGATCGTCGGCGGTCACCCAGTTCAGTTGGTGGGTCTTGGCAAACTGACGGCACTCGTGTGCGCGCGCATTCTGCGTGGGGTCCTTGTCTGAGACCAACGCCGCGAATGCGCCCACCTGCCGAAGTCCTGCCGCCCGATTGAGATCGGTGATCACCTCGGCTGGGCCCGGATGGGCGAGTACACCACCTTCGTCTACGCGATGCGGAACGATATGGCCTGGTCGGGTGAATTGGCGGGCCGTACTCGCGGGGCTGGCCAGCTGCCGGAGAGTGTGCGCTCGATCTGATGCCGAGATTCCGGTGCTGACGCCATCGATTGCGTCGACCGCCACCGTATACCAGCCACCGGATTGCTGACGGTCCGTTCCCGCCATGGGTGGGAGGTCGAGACGGGTGCATTCGCGCCGTGTGACGGCAGCGCAGATGAAGCCAGAGCTGTGCTTGACGAGGAACGCGACGGAAGCCGGCGATGCCTTCTCCGCGGCAAGGAGTAGATATCCATCGCGATCACCGGTCGGGCCGGGCGCAAGCACGATGGGCCGGCCGGCAGCGAGGTCGGAGAGGCTCTGTTGTACCCGCGTCATCGAACTAGCCATATCGGTGGATCTCCATTCTGTTGCTGCCGGCGGTAGAAGGAAATATCGGAGACTGTGCCACTGTCGAAGTAGTGCGCGGATTTCCTTCTGTGACAAGGATCGCAACTTTTCGGAATTGAGTCAACATCAACGTAGATGTTTAGATTGCGGTAGCGGGTTGCGAGTCGTACGGCGAGTCCGGGCTGCCATTCAGGAGAGGGTGCGTGCTCGTCGAAATGGCTGGGCGGTCGCCGACGAGTCGGAGATTGCACTCCCATCTCGCCGCATAAGAAGGTAGTAGGGGTGCTCCGCACAGGCGGTGCGCTTCAGCATGAGGCGGCCAACGGAGGTCGCCGGAAACGAAGGATGCGAACTGTGGAAATTCAGGGAACCGCCGCACTGGTCACCGGAGCGGCCTCGGGCCTCGGTGCCGCCACCGCCAAGCGTCTCGCCGGCGCCGGAGCCACCGTGTTCGGACTCGACCTGCNNCAGTCCATCGAACGCNCCGGCGACAACGTCCCCGACGGTGTCACCCTCCTCGCCACCGACGTCACCAGCGGCGACGAGGTCCAGGCCGCGATCGAGAAGATCGTCGAGTCGGGTGTGCCGCTGCGCATCGTCGTCAACTGCGCCGGCGTCGGCTGGGCCGGACGCATCCTGTCCAAGAAGGGCCCCCACGACCTCGAACTGTTCCGCACCGTCATCACCGTCAACCTGCTCGGCACGTTCAACGTCATGCGCCTCGCCGCCGACGCCATCGCCAAGACCGACACCGTCGACGANTCCGGCCAGCGCGGCGTCGTCATCAACACCGCCTCCGTCGCCGCCTTCGAAGGCCAGATCGGCCAGATCGCCTACTCCGCATCCAAGGGCGGCGTGCACGGCATGACCGTCCCCGCCGCCCGCGACCTCGCCCAGTTCGGCATCCGCGTCAACACCATCGCCCCCGGCATCATCGACACCCCCATGCTCGCCGGCGTCACCGACGAATACCGCAAGGGCCTCGAAGCCGGCGTCCCGTTCCCCTCCCGCCTCGGACAGCCCGCCGANTACGCACAACTCGCCCAGATGATCGTCGAACACGACTACCTCAACGGTGAGACCNTNCGTATGGACGGCGCCCTGCGCATGGCGCCGCGGTAGTGCGAACGGCGCTGCCATGCTGTGGGTTCCAATTCATCCATGCTCACTCTGGGCGCGCTCTACAACCCATGCCGCGATCTGAGTCCTCGACGTGAAACCGAGTTTGGTGAGGATGTTTTCCACGTGTCCTTGCGCGGTTCGCAGGGATATTACGAGTTGAGTGGCGATGGCCTTGTTGGTCAGGCCTTGGGAGACTAGGTCGGCGACTTGACGCTCGCGCTTTGTCAAGCTTGTCGTGTCGTGGTCGGCGCGCGGCGACGCGGGCGGGGTGTGTTCGCTCAGGGCAAAGGCGACGGCTTCTTCGAAGTTCATGGTCGTCCCCTTCCGGTATGCCGCTTCAATCGCTTGTGCGCCGAGTGCCGCGTGGATCTGCCGTTCGCTGTGCTCATGGTGGGGGAGCAGGTTGTCGAACAGCATCGGGGAACTCCCGACGGATCGGCCCAATGCCTCGGCTGCGGCCAGGAGGACCGCTGCACGTTGCGTGTTGCCCTCGCCGGCGGCGATCCATGCCTGCGTCTCGAGGGCCACGGCGGCAGTGAGAGGTTCGTCCAAAAGTCGGGTCAGGCGAATGCACTGCTTCAGCAATCGATCTGCTCGACCGGGTTCGCCCTGCTGGAAGACCGCCACCGCCATGGCCCATAGCGAGTACGACCGTAGGACTGATTCGCCATGGGCTTCGGTAGTGTCGAGCACTTGCTGTTGGCAGTCGATGGCACGGGGAACGTCGCCCTGCAATTCGTACGCCAGACCGAGCATCAAGCGGATCCATACCTGATCTGCTAGGTTGCTGCGGGCGCCGAACACCTCGAGGGCTTCCTCAAGGCGGGTGCAGGCACGGGGTACATCGCCGCTGTAGAGGGCCAGGAGTCCGTCGGCGTGGGCGACGCGCGCGTGGACTACGGGGTCCGCCATTTGCTCGGCAAGGGCGTGCGCCTCGTCGACGCGCGCTGCTCCGGCGGAGATTTCGCCCTGCAGTTCGGCCAGGATGCTGTCGGCGTACAGCGCGTCGACTCGTGCGGCGGTCGGCTGCTCCGGCAGACAAGCAAGGGCGCGGCTCAGCCAATGCCGCCCCTCGCTGAGTAGGCTGCGCGAGAGCCAAAACTGGAACAGGGAGGCGGCGATTCGCAGTCCTGCCGTGTCACCGTCGGGGTCGGATATCCGACATTCTGACAGGGAGTACTCCATCGCGCCACGCAGATTCGCCTGTTCCTGCTCGAGTCGTCCGATCCACTCCCGTTGGCGGGGGCTGATCCACTCAGCCTCTGCCTGTAAAACCAACTGCTGGTACCAATCCAGATGGCGGCGGCGTAATTCGGGATGCTCCCCGGACTGCTCGGACTTTTCCCGGCCGTAGTCTCGCAATGTCTCGAGCATCCGGAACCGCACCACCGTGCCTGCGTCTTCTCGGATCAGGATCGACTTGTCGACTAGCGAGGTCACCGCATCGAGCAGATCACCCGCGGCGAGATCCGTGGCGCACACGTCCTCGGCCGCGTCGAGTTCGAAGCTGCCTGCGAACACCGACAGTCGGGCCCACAGCTGCTGCTCCTGCGGCGTGCACAGGTCGTGACTCCAGTCGATGGACAGTCGTAGCGTTTGCTGGCGTGTTGGTGCGCCGCGACTGCCGCGTGTGAGCAGCGTGTAGCGGTCGGTGAGCCGCTCGAGGATCTGCTCGGGCGACATCGCCCGTAATCGTGCCGCCGCCAACTCGATCGACAGGGGCAGGCCGTCCAGTTGTTGGCAGATCAGCGACACCGCGCCGCGATTGTCCTCGGTGAGTTCGAACCCTGGTACCGCGGTGGAGGCCCGATCCACGAACAAGGTCACCGCATCGTACTGAGGGAGCCCGCGCAGGATCGGCGTCCGTTCGGAGGCGGGGACCGCCAGTGGCGGCACGCGGAGCACCGCCTCGCCACCGAGGGCGAGGGCTTCGCGGCTGGTGGTCAGAACCCGCAGCTCTGGGCAGGTGTGCAGCAGCCTCTCAGTCAGGGCGGCGGCCGCATCCACTACGTGCTCGCAGTTGTCGAGAATGAGCAGCAGGTGCTTCGGCGTGAGGAACGCCGCCACGACGTCGTCGAGTCGGCGGGTGGACCGATCCCGCACTCCGAGAGCGGCAGCTACCACACCCACGACCAACGACTCATCCTGCAACTCACCCAGCTCGACCCACCGAACCCCGTCGGCAAACCCTCTCCGGGCATCAGCGGCCACCCGTAGGGCGAGACGTGTCTTGCCGACACCACCGATGCCGGTCAACGTCACCAAACGAGACGCCGACAGCATGCTCTTCGCCTCGGCCAGCTCGTTACGGCGACCAACGAAATTGGTGAGCGTGAGAGGCAAGTCTCCCACCGACACTCGCACGGCGGGTGACGATGTGTGGCGAGCCGGCCTGGACTCGGCAGGTTGAGGGGCAGTACTCGCCAAGTCCAGATCGTGGGCTGCAGCGCCGGCGTCGCCGGACAAGGCCATCTCGTCGACAGGGAACCCGTAGAGGTGTTGAATTTGGCGCAGTTCGTCACCGAATGCGGCGGCAGTAGGGGGGCGGGTTTCCGGGTCTGCAGCCATCGCGCGCTCGATGACCTCGCTGACCTCGTCTGGGATGCCCTGCTCGCGTAGGTCCGGTACCGGCTGGGTGGTGATCCGCAGAAACTGGGCGATTACCTGCTCACCACTGCGGCGCTCGAATGCCGCATGCCCGGTGATGGCGCTGAACACGGTGGCGCCGAGGCTGTAGACATCCGAGGATTCGGTAGGGGGGTCGCCGCTGAGAACCTCGGGTGCGGTGAAGGCCGGCGAGCCGGTCACGGTGCCCGTGGCGGTCTGGAAGCCGCCGGAAACGTGGGCAATGCCAAAATCGGTCAGCGCCGGCTCGTCGAAATTGGTGAGCAGGATGTTCGCAGGCTTCACGTCCCGGTGCAGGATGCCCTCCCGGTGCGCGGACTCCACCGCCGCTGCTATTTTTACCCCTACCCGGAGAGCGTCCTCCAGCGGTAGCGGGCCATTGCGGCGAATCCGTGCCTCGAGGGAGTCCTTCCGGTGGTATGGCATCACGATGTAGGGACGGCCGGTGCCCGTGACGCCGACGTGCAGAGCTGTAACAATGTTCGGGTGACCGGTCAGGCGGCCCATTGCTCGTTGTTCACGGAAGAACCGGGCCCGATTCTCCTCGTCCAGGTCGGCTTCGAGGATCTTGACTGCCACGGTGCGGTCCAGCGACGGCTGCAGGCATCGATAGACAACACCGAATCCACCCCGTCCGATTTCGTGAGCATCTTCGAAGCCGGCCGCGATCAGCTCCTCCGTCACCGACAGAGTCACTGCTCTCTCCGTCTCGAAGGGATCATCAGCGGCCATGAGAGAGTCCTCTCACCGTCCGGGACAGCGTCGAGCGCAGAACCTGATCGGTACGGGTCTAGAGGACTCAAACACGCTAATCACCTCAGAAGGTTGTTCCTTCAGGATATCGATTCTCGAGGGTTGCGATGGGCTTCTCAAACGATGCGCGATACAGACCGATCGGTCTGCGCCGCGAAATTACTCCGGTGTCGACATTGAGGTGTTCACGCATCGAGTGTGCAATGTCTGCTCGCGACAATGGAGTCCCTTTACCAGCGAGGTCGGGCTTCACGATCCTGACCGCATCGACATGTTGCATCGAGATCTGGGTGGCAGATCACAACCACGTCCAGGTCAGTTCGGTTCCAGCGTCCTGTTGATGCCTCGGTTCTCTCCAGTGCCTTGTGCCAAGGAGCTGCCATTGGGCCCGGGTCAACTTGATCGGGTCGCGGGCGAACCGATCAAGACAAGTGTCTACCCAGAGCGGGAACGTCGGCGAGGGTCCGCAGCAAGTCGTTGAGATGCGTGCACGACGCCGTCCCTGAAATCAACGACGGTATCGTCCGCCGGGCGTCGGATGCTGGTATACCGATGATGTTCTGCGCCGCCGCGGCCGCCACAGGACACTCGAGATAAGGCAAGACCCTCGGCGTGGCGATCGCTTCGACTATTTCGTCTGTGGCGGAATCGACTATCGCCCGTAAGTCGTATTCGTGAATCACAGTCTCTGTCCCGGTTCCGTCGGTGTGGCTGTCGCGGAACGACGCGTCGACCCTCCATCCTCGGATGTCTCTGATGACATCGGTTCGTCGTACCCGGCGAACTGCGTGGTGGTCTAACGACGGAACCCGATGCGATGCTGCTGCGTCCTGGTCCTCGAGCGCCGGCACTACAGGTCCGTGTGGAATCGGGATCGTCCCAGACTGAGCAAGCTCGAGATCGACGGTCCCGCCTCGGCGCCATCCCATGCACACGCCGATGCGGTCGAGGTTGGGTTGCTCGCGAACCTGGGCGTCCGTGACTGTAGTGGAATAGCCGGACACGATCAGGGCGACCGGAAGGTCGTCGAGGAGCTGAGCGGTGATCGAGCCGGGTTGTGCTACAGCGGATTCGGCAACCGCTTTCCGGAATCCTCGACGCAGACCTGTTCCCACGAGTCGATGGACCTCCGGCGACGAGTGCGGCACCACTACGGAATCGACGATCCCGTCGAGCTTCGACATCGTGATGGTGAACGATGTTTCGGAAATCGTTTCATGACCGTCTCGACCAGTGAGGAGATCGCGTCCCCTGCACGTGAACTGAACGTGATCGGGCGGGTCTTGAACATGGAGGACATCGATGCTCGTTGTGCGCCGAATCGAGCCCTCGGCTCGCGGTGGTGGCGCTGCCCGCGGGTGCCCCTCAGTAGCAATTCCGGTGGGCAGCATTTTTACTCCTCGGTGGGTAATGCGTCGGACGGAGTCGATCGATCGACTGCTCGGTAGGTGTCGACCGTAGCGTCAGAGGGATGGGTCGATGACTGCCTTGATGACCGTTCCGGTGCGGATCGCGTCCAACGCCGCGCCTGCATCGTCGATGGAGAATCGGTGGGTGACCAGGCTCGACAACGGCACGGTGTCCTGACACCGTGCGACCAGCTGCACGGTGCTGTAGTAGTGCTTGGGTTTCGGGAATGTTGCCCCATTGATCTGGACATTCTTTGTGGTGAGCAGTCGAGGCGACACGGGGATCGTTCCCATCGCACCCCAGAGCCCGAGGACGATGTAACGGCCGTGTTGCCCGACGAGGTCGATACCTTCGGGGAAGGCATCGAGGATTCCCGCCGCCTCGACGACTACATCGGGCCCGGACGGCCCGGTCAGGGCATAGATGTCTTCGATGCGTTGCTCGGCGGACGACTCCGTAAGAGAAACTGTCGCTGTCGCGCCGAGGCCTCGTGCAGTCTCCAGACGCTTTTCGTTTCCGTCGATCACGATGATTTCGCCGGCCCCGGACAATGATGCGACCAACACCGCCGACAGCCCCACCGGGCCTGCGCCCTGAATGATCACGGATTGGTTGTACCGCAACCCACCTGCCTGCTCGAACCCGCGCAGCGCTGTCGGCAATGCGCAACCCAAAGCGGCCAGGGCTTCCGGTTCGACATGATTGGGTACACGAAAGAAGGCCATCCCGGGCGGCAGCCAGGCGAAGTCTGCGTAACTGCCCCAGTTGGGTAGGTCTGCCTTCTCGAAGAACCGAGAATTCTCGCACGGAGTGTTGTCGAGGATCGTGCACGAATAACATCTGTGGCACAGAGCGATCGGCGCCCAGTACACCACATCACCCGCTTCAACCGGTACGCCGGCGTAATCCGTGGTGATGTCGGCGCCGAGCTTTTCGATCCTGCCGACGCCCTCATGGCCGAGGATGATCGGGAATGGCATCACACCGGCATCACCGGTAACGATGTGGGCGTCGCTGCCGCACACTCCGCCGACCACAACACGGACCAGCACCCCTGTCGGTGCGGGCTCGGGAACATTGACTTCCCAGGTCTCGACATTATCGGGGCCGACGAGGACAGCCGCTCGGGCGGTGGACATGATGGGCTCGCTTTCTCGCGGAGAATGATGCAGTGGCGGCGCAGCGTGACCGAAACGGCTCGGAACATCGCGCTGCGCATGGTGAGGTCTCGAGTTCCGCGAGCGGGCGTGGGCGGCTGATCAACGATGCGGTATTTGCAGCCCAACCTCACCATGATCGGCGACAGGATACGACCTCATTCGAGCGGTTCAGCAGTGGCGAAGCCGCCGTATCGGCCCTGGAAGAAGATGAGCGGTGACTCGGGAGTGTCGAGTTCGAGGTGGTGCACGCGGCCGACGACGATGTGGTGATCCCCCGCGTCGTGCACGTCGGTTATCTCGCAGTCGATCCACGCCAGGGAGCCTAGAATTCGGGGCATTCCCGAGGGTGTCGGAGCCCAGTCGACGTCGGTGAACTTGTCGTCGCCCTTGCGGGACAGGTTGCGGCACACATGCTGTTGGTCCGCTCTCAGTACGTTCGCACAGAACCGCTTGGCGGCACGAATTTTCGGAAATGTGGACGACGACTTGTCCGGAAGAAAGCCCACCAGAGGTGGATTCAGCGAAACCGAGGTGAACGATCCCACTGCCATACCGACGGGGCGCCCCTCGATGTCTGCTGCTGTCACCGCAACCACTCCTGTAGGGAAGTGACCGAGGATGTCGCGGAACTGTCGAGGATCGATCACACGGTCGTCGTCCAAGACCGACGAAGCCTTCGAGTTCATTGCGTGCTTTCCAATCGTCCTTTGATCGTCAACGCTGCGTCCGCACACGGTGACTGTGAGGATGTGGATGCAACTTTGCCGTCGACCCACCTGGGTGTGATATGCGTCGCCTCTCTGCAGCTTGCCGGAACCGTCAGGCTTGTGTCAACCCCATTGTTGATAAAATCCACACTCATGTAGATGGAGTCGATGTGCTTGCGGCCGGCTGTGATCACCACGGTGCTCGTTGCAGCGCAGACATATACACAACTCGGGAAACCGGCGGTCGCGATTTCCCGAGTTGTGCGATCATGGATTCCGTCTTGCGCCCGAGGCCGCCCTTCCCTCGAGGCCCGTTCTCGCAGTCGATCGCGCGGGTAGGGCGGGCCGAGCAGTCGTCAGCTGACGGCCACGGTTTCGTGAGCGCCCTCGACGGGGATGTGCGGAACAACTTCCGTCGCGAAAAGGCGGAGAGACTCCACCCAGGGCGCGGGGTCGTCCAGGGCGTCGTGGGTGTTGACGGCAATCTGGCCGTATCTGAAACCTGCCAGGTCGAAGGTCTTCTCGATCTTGGCGATAACCGTTTCGGGGCTTCCGCAGAGCCAGACATGGTCTGCAAGGTAGTCCAAGTCGACATCATTGATATCGATCTTTTGATCGGCGTCGTCGATGAATCCCTGCAGAATCCGGTACTTCTGGTACACCGGCATCATATACTTCTTCCAGGCATACCCGATCGCCCCGTTCTTTGCCTTTTCTTTCGCCTCTTCGTCTGTTCTGGCGACGTACACATCACGTGCGATCTTGAATTTGGATCCCTGCGCCGTGGCACCGACGGATTGGCACGCATCCGAGTACGTCTTCCACTGAGACCTCAGCAGCTCCGACCCGCCATAGAAGGAAATTGGGGTCCAGCCGCGTTCGCCGGCGAGTCGATGTGACGGTGAGTTCTTACTCAGACCGGTCACTGCGATCTCGAGGCCATCTGCGCCACCATGAGGGGAATGGTCGGCGGTCAGGTGGTACTCCTCGCCTTCCCTGGTTTTGAACGAGCCGTGCGATGCGACGCTACCCGGGTCGATCTGGGCGTCGAGCCGCGATGCCTTGTAGTACTTGCCTTCGAAGTCGAACGGCTCCTGACGCCAGACCTTGTCCATCACCTCGAGCCCTTCCATCAGTCGCGGATGGGCTTCGGACAGGTCGCCTGGCTGGCCCCGAAGGACGGCCTCATTCTCCCACGAGCCGGCACCGACGCCGAGGAAGTAGCGGTCTTCGAGCAACTGCGAGGTATAGCCGACCTGTACGGCGAGGGTTGACGGGTTGTGTAGCGGCACGATGTGCGCCATAGGGGCGAAACGCATCCGCTCAGTGATCTGCGCAGCAGCGACGATCAAAAGCTCAGGATTGGGAATGTTCTCCCACGCCTGCATGCCGTGCTCCCCGACCATGAAGTCGCGGTAGCCGAACTTGTCGGCTGCAGCCGCAAGCAACAGTGAGTAATCGAAGGTTTCCTTGTCCTTGCGTCCCGGGCGCATGTAGGGGGTGTGAAAGATTCCGCATTCCATGTTTGTTCTCCTAGTATTTCGCCATGATGTGTGAGCATTTGCAGTGTGGTATTGAAAGGTCCGTGCTGTCTGGTGCGGCGCCTCCAAAGGCAAATATGGTCCTCTTCTATTGAGCGAGCGTCAGCCTCGGTGGCAACGCTGGTGCAGGCCATGCCGTCTGAAAATGTGTTTCACCGACTCGGCCCGACAACAGGGTGCGCTGCGGTGTGGGGAAGTTATGCAAGAAGGGGGAGCGGTAGCCGCAGTCTCGCACGATCTCGGCCAGATCGGCGCAGATGTCTGCTGTGCTCGCACGTCCTTCGTTGCGTCTCGCTACAATCACTGTGCCGTAGCCATTTTCGGCGACTGCAGCCAGCGCTGCTGTGGCGACTCCTGTCGACAAGTGGGGTGCAGGATCAACCTCTTGCTCGAAACACACCAGGGGATTGGCGGCAGGCGACGAGGAGTCTATCGAATACGTCACATACTCGACATCGGAAACATCGCTGCGATAGCCGACACAGTGAACGTGTCCGTAGTCAGAATTCCGTATGACCGCGAACTGTGTTTGCAAGTGTAGTTCCGTCGTGCGCCGGTATGCGACGAGCTCCTCGATCGAGACAATTGCGACATCGTGCGCGTCGGCGAAACGCTCGGCTTCGGCGGTGTCGGCGATCAAGATGGGATCGGCCTCGGAGGCGAGTGCGGTGAATGCGCCGGCTCGATGAAGTCCTGCCGCAGCTGCCAGGTCAACGGCCGCTTCTGCCGGGCCTCGACGGGCGAGCACACCCCCAGAGGCTGTTCGGGCAGGAAGGACATGTCCTGGTCTGGTGAATGCGTTGGCAGCGCTCGAGCTGTCGGCCAGTAACCGCAGGGTGCGTGCCCTGTCGGCTGCGGAAATGCCGGTACCGGGTGCGACGGCGTCGATGCTCACGGTGTATTCGGTATCTGCATCCGTCTTGTCGGCGCCGACCATGGGGGCGAGTTCGAGGCGGTCACACTCGCTGCCGGTCAGCGCTGCGCACACGAGGCCTGAGCCGTATCGCACGAGGAACGAGACGGATTCCACGGTCGACTTCTCGGCCGCAATCAGAAGGTGTGCGTCGTCGGTCGGGTTCGCGCCCGTGAGGACCACTGGCCGTCCCGCGTATAGCTCGGACGTTGCCCGCTGAACACGGGTGGTCGGAGAGTCCATCTTTGGCCTCGATTCTTGCGATGGCGTGTGCACTGTGATGAGCGTCGCAAAGATTCTGCGACGTGTCAACATCAACGTAGACATTGGCGTGACTTTGTCGGAATTAGCCTCTGCCCGTTGATGATCGATACTGTTCGGGCGCTGCATGAGGCATGAAAGGGCGGTGACCGGAGTGCCCCGTAGTGGCACGAGGTGGAACGAGAGGCATTGTTGGGAAAGCAGATTGACTAAACGATGCCCGCACCGCCGTCGTTTGTGGGCGAGAACGAGTGGCTGTCAACGCCGTCGGCCAGAAGGTATTCCGTTCGAGCGGAAAGGGATCCGAAGTATCGACTGAGTGTCAGGGGCCTGATGTAGTTAGGTGGACCCGATTCGAACTCATCTCGAAGGATGGAAAATTTTCGAGGACGAACGGTCGAAGGTGGCTGCAGCGCAGCGTTGTTGACATGTTCAATGTCGAATGTGGATCGCGCCGAGTGAAAGTGCAAGGATCGCAGCATGTTTAGCTCTTTGGGCCTAGTGCGAAGAGGGTGCGAGTCGATTCGAAGGAGCAACCTGATCGTTGCCGCAGCGCGTTGGCGTCCCGGATCGCGCTTCCGTATCCGCGACGTAGTGCACGTCCGCTTGTGAAGCATCGACCCATTGACTGCGCGCTGGGCGCCCGCCCATGCATTCGGTCGCCCGCGAGCGTGGTCCGCGTGGCCCTGCGAGTGAAACATTCTTCAACTTCGTTGGCGCGTTCGACTCCTTTCGTCGGGCGCCTGGGTGACCTACCCACGGCGCGCTGATGGTCGTATGAACAGTAATAACGGTACCAGGTTCCGAAAAGATTTGGTGACCCAGCTCTCAACTGATTCCTGGACGCGGGTCGGTATGCTCGAATCACCATGACGAACCGCGGCAATGCACGAGGGCGTCCCCGTCGAAGTTCACGACTCGAGATTGAGCAGCGTGCAATCGAGTTGTTCCTGCGGGACGGCTATTCGAGTACCAGCATCGAGGCGATCGCAGTCGCTTGCGGCATCAGCAAGACGACCTATTTTCGCTATTACGGGTCCAAGTCCGAGCTGGTCTGGTGGGTCTTCGACGAGTACATCCGCGCCACGGAGGATGCCCTGAACTCGGCAGACCTCCAACTTCCGGTGATGGCAGCGATCCGTCAGGCCGTGATGGAAGCAACCGGCGGGGTAGCTGATGACGAAGGCACCTGGATGAGGCGGTTCGAGCTACTCGACACCACGCCGGAGTTGAAAGACGGTGAAGCTGCCCACTGGCAAGCATGGGGGGAGGCAATCAGTCGCTATGTGGCCGCGAGAACAGGCTTGCGTGCAATCGACGTCGTGCCCTCTGCTGTCGGCGGCGCTTTGCAAGCGGCGTATCTCGCCGGCTTCCGGGAGAGTTCGGCAACTGGCGAGTCGTCCACACAAACACTGGCGCGGCTCGATGCGACGTTTGCACTGATCAGCCAGCCTCTGCAGGCCTGTATTGATCTCGAGCAAGCCCGCCCGGAACAAATGGGTAGGCGACCCCTTGTGGGGTCTACTACTGGACCGCAGGACATCGAGGGCTCGGACGGAGTCGCCCCGCATTTGCGCATTCAACACCATAGTTGACACCGGGCTTTAGGAGGTCGTCACCGCGCTGTCTGGCGGTGAGAAGTGCGTCATCGAACGCCAGATCTCGAGAACGGGATGCTGAGTCGAGCGATTCTCGTAATTCGAAGTGCACGGGAATCTACGCGCGCGGGGCGGATTTCGAAAACGCAGATCTTCGTGGCGCGGATCTGCGCGACGCGAATCTGACCGAAGCGGACCTTAGCGGTGCAGACCTGAGTGGCGCCGACTTGACCGGTGCCCAATTCAGTGGAACGGGCCTCGCCGAGATCAATCCGAAGTGCACAGGCTGAGAGTCCTCACGAAAGGTTCGAATAGGCGCGTGGCTCGGTCCCTGACCGAGGAAGCTACGGTCCCACCACAGCCGACGCGTGGTTGTCAGGACGTCCGGACGAGTTCCGCACGCATCTGGGTGAACAGGAACAACCCCGGGCGTCCGGAGGTCTGCTCGTACTCGCGTGCGACGTCGTCCATGAACTCGGGGACGGCGGCGGCGTCGAGGTGCGCGGTCCAGTCGGTGGACCCGACGGTGCACCACCGCACGAATTCTTCCCGGGAACCGAAGTCCCATTCGACGTCCCGCACGACGAGGTCGGTGGTGTCGAGTCCTGCTGTCTTCGCGAGTCCGCGGAATGTCGCGGGATCGACGTGGACGTACGGCGCCGTGAAGTCGGTGAAGAACTCCGCCCACTGTGGGCGTGCCGAGATGGCCATCATCACGTCTTCGACGCTGGTCCGTCGACCGGCGCACACCATCTGGACGATCACACGGCCACCGTCCACGACGCTGCGGGCGATCGCGGCCAACGCCACCTGCAGGTCGGGAACCCAGTGCAGCGCGTTGAACGACACCGCGACGTCGAACTCGCCGTCGAACGGAAGGTCGCGAGCGTCCGCGATGCGGAACTCGGCGCGGGCGCCGTCCGGCACCGCCCGGGACACGGCCTTCGCGATCATCCGCGGGGAGGCGTCCACTCCGACCACCGAACCGCCGGGGAGTCGCTCGGCGATCCGGAGTGTGACGAATCCGTCGCCGCACCCCACGTCCAGCACACGTTCAGTGCCGGCGAGGTCGAGCCCGGCGATCGACTGCTCCGCGACGGCGCGCTGCAGTGCGCCGACATCGGCGTAGCCTTCGCCGTCCCAATCGACCACGACAGGCTCTGGTTTTCTCAGGCTCCCTGGTGGTGCGGGCTCGAGTGCGCGCCGCCCCCGGAGCGCGCGATGGACGCGCGGACGCGGGCCGTGGCCTGCCAGATCTGGGTGCTGTCGTGCACGCTGATAACCGTGATGCCCTGTTCACGGGCATTCTGAATGGCCTGCGCGTCCTGGGGCGAGCCGACTCCGTCGAGGACGTCCTCGGTGACGATCGCGCAGAGCGCGGGGCCGTCCAGCTTCCGGACGGGCTCGAGTCCGTGGACGACCATCCACTGCTTGACCATCGCCCAGTGCGACACCTCTTTGTACCGGGTGGGGTTTCCGATGAAGAGAACCCGACGGGAGCGGCGGGCGCGAGCGATATCGATGTGCGTGACGGTAGCCATGGCGGAGGGTTCCTGTCCGTTGCGGGATTCCGTACTGTCAATCCCCACTCGCACCGGTTTCGTTACGCCCCCGCCCCAGGAAGTTCGCCGGTCCCGCATACGTGAGTGCGAAAGAGTGCTCGAACACGCTTTGCCGCTCACGTATGCGGGGGCCGTCAGCTCCCGAACGGGCTGCCCGACGAGCCTCCGCCGCCCGGCCCGGACGTGTCGGTGACGGTGACCGTGGTGGGGTCCTCGGTGCCGTTGGTCAGCGGCGGAGCGGTGCCCCACTGCTCGAAAGACGGAATGCTCGAGCAGGACCATTGCACCGTGTACTCGCCGGGATCGACGGTAGCCCGGAGTTCGCCGTCGTCGCCGCCCATCACGACGGTCGGGCCCACGACGGCGGCGGGCGTGGTCCCCCCTGCGGGGAGGACGTTCATCAGGCACAACACCGCCCCGGGGACGTCGTATCGGACCTCCATGACCACCGCATTCCCGTCGTCGGTGATGGCGACGGTGATGTCCTCGGGTGCCGCGGACGCCGTGGGGGCGGCGAGTAGACCCACGCCGGTGACTGCGGCGGCAATTCCTACGGTTCGTGCGATCGTGACCTTCATCGGTGCATCCTTCCGGACTGCTCGGTTGCCGGTTTTGAATACGAGCCAGGAGCCACCCGGGAGTATCGCACCTCCAACCCCGATCCGCTGGGACGCGAAAGGTGGAACACTGCTGGTCTGGGAGTTCTCAGCGTGTCGATCCGGCACCCGGTGATAGAAGGAGACGGCGAAGTGCTCGGACGGAAGAACTACACGCAGGACGAGATCGATCACGCCGAGGCGTCCGTCGCGGAGCAACTCGCCGCGTACACGTCGCTGACGGGAGCGATCGCGGGCGAGGTCACGGGCAAGAAGGTCTTCGCCGCACTGGAGGACTTCGAGCCCCTGTTCTTCGGCAACATGATCCTCGCGCTGGACCGCTACTTCGTCCACCGGGTGCGGGCGGTGACGGGTAAGGACGCGAACCCGCTCAACGAAGTCGAGATCATTGCCGACTCGCTGATGAACAACGGCGGCGTCCTGCGCGGCATCAACGTCCTCGCATACGTTCCCGGCAAGTCCGTTCTGAAGCTCGAGATCGGCGATCCCATTCGGGTGAGCGCCGACGACTTCACACGTCTGTCGGCAGCGTTCTTCGCGGAGCTGCGGTCGCGGTTCCTGACATGACCGTGTGGTTCACGTCCGACCTGCACCTTCGGCACGCGCGGCTGGTGGAGATCCGGGGCTTCGACGCGGAGATCGACGCACACGACGAATCCATCCTCGACGCGATGGGTGCCGCCGTCGGGAGCGGGGATCAACTGTGGATTCTCGGCGACGTCACCGTCGGAGGTAAGGCCGCCGAGGACTGGGCGCTCCGCGCGCTGCACGAGTTCGCGCGGAAACGGAACGTCGAGCTGCATCTGATCCCCGGCAATCACGACTCGTGCCACCCGATGGCGAATCGCAACAGCCACCTCAGGCAGCGGGTCTTCCTGGACACATTCGCGTCGGTGCAGCTGTTTGCGCGACGGAAGATCGCCGGCCGGACGGTGCTGCTGTCCCATTTCCCGTACACCGGCGACCACACCGAGGAAGACCGGGGCGTGAAATACCGCCTGCAGGACGGGGGAGACTGGTTGCTGCACGGGCACACTCACCAATCCGCCGTACTGGACGCGGTCGTTCATCCGCGGCAGATCCACGTCGGCTGGGACAGTTGGCGCAGACCCGTCCACGTCGACGAGATCGCGGAGATCATCGAATCCGAGGCTCCGGCTCCGTGAGCGGGGCGGCCGCGGCGCGATAGGTACCGGGCGTCGATCCGTGGGTGGCCTTGAACAGCCGGGAGAAGTGGGCGGCGTCGGCGAAACCCCAGCGGGCACCGATGGCCGAGACGGTCAGCTCGCGGTACCGGGGGTCGGCGAGATCTCGACGGCACTGCTCGAGGCGGCGGCGCCGAATCCATCCGCTCACCGTGTCGCCCTCGGCCTCGAACATCTTCTGCAGGTGCCGCACCGAGATGTGATGGGCGGCGGCAATCGACTGCAGATCCAGTTCCCGGTCGGCGAGCCGCTCGTCGATGAACGCGGTGACCCGGGCTTGCAGTTCGTCCCCGCGCGACCGCGGAATCAGCCCGTCGGCGAGGTGGAGTTGCTCCGCGAACGCCGCCGCGACGAGGTCGAGGACGGCGTCGCCGAGATGCAGCGCGACGGTGGGGGAGGCGTCGGCGATCTGCTCGCCGAGCCCGCGCAACAGGGGCGTGACGACGGCGCCGAGTCCCCGCCTGCCCGACACCCGGCGCGCGGTGAGCTGGGCGATGCCGTCGGACGGCACGCGCAGGAGATGCCGGGGGAACATCACGACCAGCATCCGGAACCGGTCGTCGAACGACAGCTGATACGGACGGGTCGTGTCGTAGATCGCGAAGTCGCCCGGGGTGAGCGCGGCTTCCCGGCCGTCCTGGGTGAGGACGCAGCAGCCGCCCACCTGCAATCCGAGTTTGAAGTAGTCGGGGTTGGCGGCGCGGATCGTCCGCGGCGTGCGCCGAATGACGTGCGGGGCGGCCGTGACCTCGCTGATCCGGACCGCCCCGACCGTCGCGCCGCGCACCACGCCGCGGAAGTCGTCGTGGTCCGCCGACGTCATCTCGAGGGGGACGAACGCGTCGCTCACCGACTCGCGGAACTCGTCGAACGAGACGAGACGCTGTTCCCCGGGGCTGCTCACGGCCATCACCTGCTCGCCACGGCTAGCTGCGTTTGACGGCTTCGCGGGCGGCGGTGCCCGACGCCATCTTCTCCAGCAACCCGATCAGGACGACCCGCTCCGACGGTGTCAGCGTCTCGGTCCACGTCTGCTCGCGCTTGTTGTGCGCCGTGTACGTGCTGACGATGGCCTCGCGCCCGGCGTCCGTCAGCTCGAGGTCGACCGCCCGGCGGTCGCCGGCCGACGGTCGCCGGGTCACGAGCCCGTCGCGCTCGAGCGTGTTCACCAGGGCCGACACCGCAGACCTGCTCATCCCGGACAGCGACGCCACCCGCTTGGCCTCGCACGGTCCGGCGAGCCACAACACGAACAGCACCCGGAACCCCGGCCAGCTCCACCCGCTCGGCCGGTGGACCGTCGCCTCGAGGTCGTAGACGAGGGCGCTCGTCACCCGGTGCAGCGCGAGCACCAGTCGCATCGACACCGGATCGACCTCGGGCAACTCGTCCACGGTTTTGCCCACCGCGAAGTCCATGAAGGACAGGAAGTCCAAAGCGCTCTGGTCGGTCGTCTCCTCGGGCATGAACCCAGGTTAGCGGCCGATACAAGCTAATCAAAGTATTGATCAACCTGCACCCGTGAGTACTTGTTAACCGCCCGACGTTAATAAGTACTCACAGGCCGCGGGCGGCAGTACCCGCGTCGACGGGCAGGACGATGCCGCTGATGTGCGCGCTGGCCTCGGCGCCGAGGAACAGCACGACGCGGGTGATCTCGGCGGCGTCCAGCCACGGCACGGGCTGGGCGTGCAGGCTGCGGAACACCGGTTCCACATCCTCCGCGGCGGGTGCCTCCAGATCGGGACGCATCATCCGGTAGAGGGCGTCGTTGTGGATCATCGGTGTCGAGATATTGCCCGGCGCAATCGCATTCACGGTGATGCCGTGCGGGGCGAGATCGAGCGCGGCGCTCTTGGTGAGTCCGATGACGCCCCACTTCGACGCCGCGTACGCCGCCATGTTGGTGCTGCCGGCGCGGCCCAGCATCGACGAGATGGTGACGATCCGGCCGTATCCCCGCCGGATCATGCCGGGTGCCACCGCCCCTACGGTGTTGAAGACGCCGGTGAGGTTGGAACCGATCGCCTCCGACCACTGTTCCTGCGTGAGCGACTGCACGGGGGCGGCCACGGAGACGCCGGCATTCGCGACCGCGATGTCGATTCGCCCGAACTCGGACTCCGCCTCCGCGACGAGTGCGTCCATCGCGGCGCGGTCGGCGGTGTCCGCCTTGGTGGTGAGGCATCGGCGGCCGGCGGCGCGCACGAGTTCGGCGGTCTCGTCGAGGTCGGCGGCGGTGGCGAGGGGGTAGTTCACCGCCGGGCTGTCCTCGCAGCGGTCGCACAGCACGATGTCTGCGCCGCGTTCCGCCAGTGCGACCGCGTGGCTGCGTCCCTGGCCGCGGGCACCGCCGGTGATCAGGGCGACTCGGCCCTGGAATTCGTTCATCGTCTTCTCTCCTGTCCGGGCGGATCAGCGCAGCTTGATGCTGCCGCCGTCCGCCATCAGTGTCTGGCCGGTCATGTATCGGGAATCGTCGGACGCGAGGAACACTGCGACGGGTGCAATGTCGGTCTCGGGGTCGCCGATGCGCTGCAGCGGAACCTTCGCGACGGACGCGGCGGCGCGGTCGGGGAACCGTTCCTGCCAGGCGAGGACGCCCTCGGTCGCGGCGAACGGGCAGATCACGTTGACCCGGATCTGATCGGCCGCCCATTCGTTGGCCGCCACCCGGCTCACCCCGCGAATCGCTTCTTTCGCGGCGGCGTACGACGTCTGGGTCGGCATCCCGTCGAGTCCGGACCCGGACGCGAAGTTGATCACCGAACCGTTCGCCGCCTTCAACTGCTCGTAACAGGCCTGCATCAGGTGCACCACGGGATAGAACCCGGTCCGGAACGAGAGGTCGAACATCTCCTGGGTGTGGTCGATCAGCAACGCCTGCCGCGACGCGTGGGCGTTGTTGACCAGCACGTCCACCGATCCGAACGCTGCGACCGCGGCGTCCCGGATCTGCTCGGCGGACTCGCGCCGGGAGATGTCGGCGTTCAGGAAACGGGTGGCCGGTCCCAGTTCCTGCTCGAGTTCCCGGCCGCGTTCGTCGTCGATATCGACGAACAGGACGTTCGCGCCCTCGCGGACGAACACCGTCGTGACGGCCCGTCCGATGCCGCCGGCGCCGCCGGTCACGATCGCCGTCTTACCGTGCAGCCTCATCGTGTGCTCCTTCTGTGATCGCGGCTCAGGCACCGGCGAGGTCGCCGGTCGCGAGCGCGGCCTTCTCCAGTTCGGCGACGCTGAACGCCGCGTAGTTCTCGTACGGTCCGCGACCGGCGAAGTACGGTGTGAGGAGGCCGTCGAGCTCCTCGGCTGAGAACGCGGAACCTGCTGCGTCGAAGCGGTTCTCGACCTTCGGTGCCTCCATGAGTGCGACCATCTTGCCGTAGACGACGAACACCTGCCCGGTGATCTCGTCGGCGGCGGGGGAGGCCAGGTAGTGGACGAGGGTGGCGACCCGTTCGGGGGACAGGGGGTCGAGGCCCGTCTCGCCCGGGTTCTCGCCGAACGCGTCGGCGGTCATGGCCGTCCTGGCGCGCGGGCAGATCGCATTGGCCCGCACCCCGTAACGGGACAGTCCTTGTGCCGTCGACAGTGTGAGCGCTGTGATTCCGGCCTTCGCGGCCGAGTAGTTCGGCTGTCCCGCCGATCCGAACAGGAACGCCTCCGACGACGTGTTGACGACCCGCCCGTACACCGGGCGGCCGGCGGCCTTGCTCGCCGCGCGCCAGTGCACGGCCGCGGCGCGGGACGTGGCGGCGTGGCCCTTGAGGTGGACGCGGATGACGTCGTCCCAGTCGGATTCGGTGAGGTTGAAAATCATCTTGTCGCGCAGGATTCCGGCGTTGTTGACGAGGATGTCCATCGATCCGAACGCGCTGACGGCCTCGTCGACGAGGCGTGCGCCGAGCGCCCAGTCGGAGACGTCACCGGTGACGGCGACGGCCCGGCCGCCGGCCGCAGTGATCTCCGAGGCGACTTCGTGCGCACCGTCGCCCATGTCGTTGACGACGACCGCGGCTCCGGCGGCGGCGAGTGCGAGGGCTTCGGCCCGGCCGAGGCCTGCGCCGGCGCCGGTGACGACGGCGGTGCGTCCGGTGAGGCTGAGTGATTCCGTCATGGGAACTCCTGATCCGCGAAGAGAAAACTAGATTTCATTCTAGTTGTATCGCATGAACTACTGATCAGTCACTATGTAGGCGAAATATTGTGCAGGAATGTTTTCTACTATTGTCGCCGCTTTGCGTCACCGTGCACCGGCTGCGGGCAGGTCTCGGTGAGTGGGAACTGTGGTCGGCGTCACTGGGCGCCATGCCAGGTTGGGCGTGCTGATCCACTCGAATCCCCCGGAGCCACATATGCATAACATGCCCCTGTCCCCAGGTGAGGCGGAGCGCGCACCGCTCTCACGCGGGAAGTCGTTCGCCCTCCTGGCCCTGATCATCCTCCTGGTCGAGGTCATCCCACTCGCCTACAACTTCGTCACCCCGGCGCTGCCGGAGATCGCGAAACACTTCGGCACCGCGAACGTCGGCTGGGTGATCACGATCGTCACGCTTATGCTCGCCGCCTCGACTCCGCTGGTCGGCAAACTCGGCGACATCTACGGCAAGAAGCGGATGATGCTCGTGTCGGCCGCGGTATTCGGCGCCGGATCGCTCCTCGCAGCGCTGGCCCCCACGTTCGAACTGTTCCTCGTGGGCCGCGGCCTCCAGGGTGCCGGCATGGCGATCCTCGTGCTCGCCTACGGGCTGATCCGCGACATCCTGCCGCCGTCGATGATTCCCGTGGCGGTGGGATTCGTCGCCACGGGTATGGGGGCGAGCACCATCCTCGGCCCGATCATCGGCGGCTATCTCATCGACCACTTCGGCTACACCGGCGTGTTCTGGGCGCAACTTGCCCACGTGGCGGTCGTCGGCATCGCGGTCGCGGTCTTCGTGCCCGAGACCACCCTCCGCACGAAGTCGAAGCTCGACGTGCTCGGTGCGGTCATCCTCGGACTCGGCGCCTTCGTGCTGCTGTTCGGCATCGGCAAGGCCGCCACCTGGGGATACACGGACCCGCAGACACTTCTGTGCGTGGGCGGCGGTCTCGCCGTTCTCGCCGGATGGCTGGTCTACGAACGCACGCCGAAGGAGCCGCTCGTCGACCTGCAGATGCTCCGGCACGGCCCCGTCGCGAAAACCCTGGCGGCCAGCGGTTTCGTCCAGTTCGTCCTGGTCAGCCATTCGATGCTCATCCCGATGTTCGTGATGACCGATCCCGGGCTCGGTCTCGGCTACGGATTCGGTGTCACCGCCCTCGCCGTCGCCGTCTACACCGTCCCCACCGGCATCATGTCGATGATCGCCGGTCCCGTCGGCGGATACTTCACCCGGCGCATCGGCCCCGCGCCGGTTCTGGTGTTCGGCGGCGCCGCCCTGTCGCTCGGGTCGGTCCTGCTCGCCACCCTCCACGACTCGACCGCACAGATGATGTTCGGGCAGTTGGTGATCGGCCTCGGGCTCGGTTCCGCGTCGGCGACGTTGCCGAACCTCATCATGCGCACCGTGCCCGCGCAGACGCAGGGGATCGCCGGCGGGATGCTGAACCTGTCCGGTTCGCTGGGCAGTGCGATCGGCAGCCAGATGATGATCGCCATCGTCGCGATCCCCGGTGTCGTGCTGGTGGGCCGCGCCGCGCAATACTCCGAGAAGGGATTCGTCTACGCCTTCTTCACGCTGGCGGTCTCCGGACTGCTGGCCGCGGTGATGGGACTTCTCCTCACCCGCAGCAAGATCGAGCGCCCGGCCGACACGGCCGTGGCCACGTCGGAGATGGTCGCCTGACCGTCGCCTGCCGCACGAGGACGAGGCCCGCAGCACCTGCGGGCCTCGTTTCCGTGCAGCCGAAGCCGTGCTCAGTGGCGCACCCCCGCGGCCAGCAGGGTGCGCGCCTCCTCACGGCCGTCGAGAAGCCGATTGACGCGGCGGGTCACCTTCCACTCGCCGTCGATCTTGGCGAGCTCCCACCGGTTTGCGGTGATCCGGTGAACCCGGAACCCGGCGTCATCGTGAATGATCAACTGCGACTTGCACGTCGCCACCGCGATGTCGCCGTCGACGCGCACGTGCCCGGGCTCGAGCATGTGCGCGCAGCCACCGCCGATCCAGCCCTGATGCGCCTGCGACTGCACCATCGCCGTGATGGCCGCATGCCCGCGCATTACCCCGGTGTCCACGTCGTACACGCCGTCCTCGGTCCACAGACGCGCGACGGCGTCGGCCGACCCGCTGTCGATGGCGGGGCCGTAGGCGGTCATCAGCTCGAGGATGGCGAGTTTGTCCTCGAGGGCGGTGACGCGTTCGGCGAGTGTGCGGAGGAGTTCTTCGGTGCCGGTCATGGGCGGATCCTGTCTTCGGTCGTGGTGCGGAAGGAGAGGCCGAGGGTGTCGCCCAGCTGCCGGAGGGCCTCCAGTTGCTCGCAGTAGTGGGTAGCGCTGGTGGACGCGAGGGTGGCGCTGACGACGGTGGTGCCGGCCTCGCGACGTTTTTCGAGGGAGCGGGCCACGGTGTCGGGGGAGCCGATCGGATCGAGCGGGGCGCCTGCGCTGAGGACCACCTCGAAATTCTCGGGGACGTCGACCCGCGCGAGCAGTGCGCACAATTCGTCGAGCGACAGACCGAACGGCACCCAGCCGTCGCCGAGCGTCGTCGCGCGGCGCAGGGACCGCAGTGTGCGTCCCCCGATCCACAGCGGGACTCGCGGCTGGACGGCGTGCGGTTCGACGACGACGCCGTCGAAGTCGTAGAACGGGCCGTGGTACTCGGGCCGGGATTGCGACAGGGACGCGCGCAGTGCGGCGAGGGCGTCGTCGGCGCGGGCACCCCGGTCGTCGAAAGGCGCGCCGAGCAGGTCGAATTCCTCGCGCAGGCTGCCCACGCCCAGCCCCAGTACGAGCCGGCCGCCGCTGACGACGTCGAGCGTGCCGTAGCGCTTGGCGATCTCGAGGGGGTGGTGATAGCCGAGCACCAGGACCTGCGTGGCGAGGCGGATGGTCGTCGTGTGGGCGGCGAGGAACCCGAGAGTCGCGAGCGGGTCCCAGTAGGTGCCGCCGCGTTCGACGGCGACGTCGGTGGGGACGGCGACGTGCTCGCTGCAGGTGAGGTGGTGGTAGCCGAGGCGGTCGGCGGTCCGGGCGATCGCGGTCAACTCCGCGATGCCGGCGCCGCGTTCCCAGTCCGCGCGGACTGCGGGGTGCGCGATGACGATGGGCGGCGCGATTCCTATGTGCATCAGTTCGTAACTCCGCTCTCGGGGTCGTCTGTCGTCACCGTTGTAGTGGAGGCACCCCGCGGGGTGCGCGGGCATTCCCGGTGACCGGGCGCGGTGGTTGTCCGATTCCTTCCCCGCGGCGGGCGCGGCTGTTAGTATTTTAAGAATTCATTTCAGTTTTTGTCGGACGCATGCGTGTGACCAGGATATTTGGAGGCGTCGATGACTGTCGTCGATTCGGATGATGCACTGTCGGTACCCGCTGCGAAGAAGGATCTGCCGCCGTCGATGGTGGAACGGATGACGCTGATCCTCGACGCGTTCGACGGCCGGACGTCGCGCCTGACGCTCGAAGAGGTGGCGTGCCGCACCCGGCTGCCGCGGTCCACCGTGCACCGCATCCTCGACCAGCTGGTCCGTCTCGACTGGGTCGACCACGCCAGCTTCGGCTACTGCCTCGGGCGGCGGGCGATGGGGCTCGGCGGCGGCGACAACGGGCACAGCCAGGTCCGGGCCGCGGCCGCGCCGCTGCTGCACGAACTGCACATGCAGACCGGGATGGTCGTGCACCTGGCCGTGCTGGACGGCGCGGAGAGCGTGTATCTGGACAAGGTCGGCGGGCGGATGGCCGCGAGCCTGCCGTCCCGCGTGGGCGGGCGGGTGCCCGCCTACACGACGGCGGGCGGCAAGGCGATGCTCGCGTGGGTCGACCCGGAGCAGGTGGACGGCATGTACGGGCCGCGGCTCACCCGGAGCACGGACCGCACGATCACCGAACTGTCCACGCTGCACCAGGAGCTCAACCGGATCCGGCAGCGCCGCGGACTCGCCTTCGAGCGCGGGGAGGCGGTGCGCGGAATCGGGTGCGTCGGAGTCGCGGTCCGCAGTGCCGACGGGCCGGTGGCCGGCATCTCGCTGTGCGGTGATGCGCGCACCGTCCAACTCGAGCGCGTCGCCCCGCTCGTCGTCGACGCCGCCCGGGAAGTCACCCGGACGCTGCACCCTGAACTGGGAACGCCCCGTCGCGGCCGCCGGACCCCGGAGATCCCGGACAGCTCGTGGTCGACCGAGACCCTCGACCAGCTCCTCGCGGTGCAGTCGGGCCAGTGGCTCTGACGCCCGTGCGTGCCTGACGAGTCCCTGGACTCGTTACGCACGCACGGGCAGCGGAGCGGCATCGAGACCGAAACCGCCCCGGAAGAACACCATCGGACGCTCCTCGCAGACCGATTCGAGTTCCCGGACGCGTCCGATCACGACGTCGTGATCGCCGGCCGTGTGCACCGACTGCACGTCTGCATGCACACGCACCAGGACCCCCGGCAGCGACGGCGTCGACCACCGCGACGGCTCCCACGCGAGCCCGTCGAACTTGGCACCCCGGCTCGAACCGAACCGGGCGCAGAGGTCCGCCTGGTCCTCGCGCAGCACGTTGATCGTGAACCGCCCCGACCGCCGGATGCGCGGCCACGCCCGCCCGCGGTGATCGGCGCAGAACAGGATCAGCGGCGGCTCCAGCGACACCGACGCGAACGACTGGCACGTGAAACCCACCGGGCCCTCCGCGTCGAGCCCCGTCACGACCGTCACGCCGCTGGCGAATTGTCCGAGGGCCCGGCGCATCTCGTCCGGTGACGGTGCGTGCGGGTGTGTCGCGGGCTTGTTGCCGGCCGGTTCGGTTGCCATCAGACCGCCTCCGATTGCTCTGCGTCGCCGACCGATTCGGCGATCGATCCCGAGGCTAGGGACGCCTCCGAAAGGCCACGAGATGCCGTCTCGGTCAGTGGAAGTCCCCGCCCGGACCATGCCCGGGCCGGGTGGTGTCTCGCTGACCGGGATCGCTCCTGTCCGAGCCGGGACCACGCTGGCAACGTGATCGACCATGACGACTGACTCGAGTTACGAGGGCACCCTGAAGGAGCTGAAGACCGACCTCGGCGTGCTTCGCTACCACGAGGCCGGCGACGGTCCGCCTCTTCTGCTGCTGCACGGCTCCGGCCCCGGCGTGACGGGGTGGCGCAACTTCCGCGGCAACCTCGGCGTCTTCGCCGAGCACTTCCGCACCTTCATCCTGGAGTTCCCGGGATTCGGGGTCAGCGACGACTTCGGTGGCCACCCGATGCTCACCGCGGGCGACGCGGTGCTCCGTTTCCTCGACGGGCTCGGACTCGACGAGGTGCCGATGCTCGGAAACTCGATGGGCGGCATCGTCGGCACCCAGTTCGCCATCGCGCACCCGGACCGCGTCGCCAAGCTGATCACCATCGGCGGCATCGGCAGGAACCTCTTCAGCCCCGGTCCCGGCGAGGGCATCAACCTCCTGATGGAATTCACCGACGACCCCACCCGGGAACGACTGATCGCGTGGTTGCACTCGATGGTGTTCGACCCAGCCATGGTCACCGAGGAACTGATCGAGGAACGCTGGACGCAGGCCACCGACCCCGAGACCCTCGCCAGCGCCCGCAAGATGTACAGCAAGGCCGCGTTCGAGGCCGGCGCCAAGGCGGCACTCGCGTCCGACGCGACCCCGTACTGGGCCCAGCTGCACAAGGTGACGGCGCCGACGCTGCTCACGTGGGGTCGCGACGACCGGGTCAGCCCGCTGGACATGGCGATCATCCCGATGCGGTCGATCCCGCGGGCGGAACTGCACGTGTTCCCGAACTGCGGGCACTGGGCGATGATCGAGCAGAAGACGGCGTTCGAGAGTGCCGTCCTCGCCTTCCTCCTCCGCAAGGACGGCAGCGGACGATGAGCGGCACCGCAGAAAACTTCGACACCACAGTCGATTTCCTCGTCGTCGGCAGCGGTGGCGGCGGCATGGCCGCGGCGATCACCGCGGCCCACCGCGGGATCGACACCCTCGTCATCGACAAGGGCGCGACGTTCGGCGGATCCACCGCCATCTCCGGCGGCGGCATCTGGATACCCAACGCCCCGACGCTGCGCGCGAAGGGCGTCGTCGACTCCCGCGAGTCGATCCGCCGCTACCTCGACATCATCACCGAGGGCACCGTCGCCGCCGACCGCCTCGACGCGTTCGTCGACAAGGGTCCCGAGCTGATGGAACTCCTCGACCGCAGCCCGCACATGAAGCTGTACTGGGTGAAGGGCTACTCCGACTACCACCCGGAATACGAGGGCGGGCGGCCGCTCGGGCGCACCATCGAATGCATGCCCTTCGACACCCGGGCGCTGAAGGAGGACGAGCAGTTCCAGCGTCCCAACAGCATGAAGGGTCCGCTGGGCCTGTGGGTCACGTCCAAGGACTACCACGACCTCGCCATGGTCAAGCGCACCTGGAAGGGCCGCAAGGCGTCGCTGGTGGCGGCATGGCGGGTGGCGTCGAACGTGATCCGCCGACGCCACATGGCGACCGGCGGACGCGCACTCGTGGCGCGGATGCGGATGGTCCTCAAGGACGCCGGGGTGCCGCTGTGGCTGAAGACGTCGATGACGGAGCTGATCGTCGACGGCGCCGGAGCGGTCGTGGGTGTCCTCGCCGAGCGCGACGGGCAGACGGTCCGGATCGGCGCCCGCCGCGGCGTGCTGCTCGCGACCGGCGGGTTCGACCACAACCAGGACATGCGGGCCAAGTACCTGCCCAGGCACGGCGTTCCGGACGTCAGCGCCGGCGCGCGGGAGAACACCGGCGACGGCATCGTCGCAGGCCAGAAGCTGGGCGCGGCGGTCGACCTCATGGACGACGCCTGGTGGATGCCGTCGGTGCTGCATCCGATGGGCGCCGTGATCCCGCTCGTGTCGGAGCGGTGCATTCCGCCGTCGGTGATCGTGAACGGCCGCGGTGAACGCTTCACCAACGAGTCGTCGCCGTACGTGAACTTCGTCCACGACCAACTCGACGGCGGGCACGTCCCGGCGTGGTTCGTGATGGACACCAAGGCGAAGTCGCGGTACCCGTTCGCGCAGGTCCTGCCGGGTGTGCCATTCCCGCAGGGGTTCTACGACTCCGGTGTCGTGCACAAGGCCGACACGCTGCGCGACCTCGCGGAGAAGATCGGCGTCCGGGCCGACACCCTCGTCGCGACCGTCGACCGGTTCAACGGTTTCGCCCGCACCGGCACGGACGAGGACTTCGGCCGCGGCGACAGCGCGTACGACCGGTACTACGGCGACCCGACGATGACGAACCCGTGCCTCGACGAAATCACGCAGGGCCCGTTCTACGCGATCCGCTGCGAGGCAGGCGACCTGGGCACCAAGGGCGGGCTCGTCACCGACGCCGACGCCCGGGTGCTCCGCGAGGACGGTTCGGTCATCGACGGCCTGTATGCCACCGGCAACACCTCGGCGTCGGTGATGGGCAACGAATACGCCGGCGCCGGCGCGACCATCGGTCCCGCCATGGTGTTCGGCTACATCGCCGCGCAGCACGCCGCCCAGGTGAGTGGCAAAGAGTCCCGGAACACACGACAGCACTCACGTGCGGGAGAGGTGGCGTGATGCTGAGCGACGCGCAACGGCTGTCCGCCGCCCACCTCCTGCGGAACGCCGAACGCGACCGTGCACCCATCGACCAGCTCACCACCGTGTTTCCGGGCATCGACGTCGTCGACGCGTACGAGATCGCACTGCTGAACATCCGGGCGCGGCTGGCGGCGGGGGAGACGGTGTACGGCCACAAGGTCGGGCTGTCGTCCGAGGTAATGCAGAAGATGATGGGCGTCGACGAGCCCGACTACGGACACCTGCTGTCGAGCATGGTGTACGCCGAGGGGACGCCGATCGACACCGCGCAGTTCTGCTACCCGCGCATCGAGGTGGAGATCGGCTACGTCCTCGGCGAGACACTGCCGGGGGAGGGGTGCACCGAGGCGGATGTGCTCGCGGCCACCGAATACATCGTTCCCAGTATCGAATTGATCGACTCCCGCATCACCGACTGGACGATCGGGCTCGCCGACACGATCGCCGACAACGCGTCGTCGGCCGGCGTGATCCTCGGCGCCGGACGCGTGGAACCGGCGAACGTCGACATCGGCGCAATCTCCGCGGTGCTCTTCCAGGGCGAGACGGAGATCGCGCGGGGCGAGGCGTCGGCGGTGCTCGGCAATCCCACGAAGGCCGTGGCCTGGCTGGCGCGGAAGGTCGGGAGCTTCGGGGTGCGGCTCGAGGCCGGGCACGTGATCCTGCCCGGGTCGTGCACCCGCGCGATCGACGCCCGCCCCGGCGACGTGTTCCGCGCTGATTTCAGTGACATCGGTTCCGTATCAGTAGAATTCAAGTAAGGCGACAATTGTGACCAAGGCTCTCGCCGCGATCGTCGGATCCGGCAACATCGGCACCGACCTGATGTACAAACTCCTCCGCTCCGAGATCATCGAGCCCCGCTGGATGATCGGCGTCGACCCCGACAGCGAGGGACTGAAGCGCGCCGCGGACCGGGGTGTGATCGCCAGCGCCGAGGGCGTCGACTGGCTGCTCGCCCAGGACGAGCGCCCCGACATCGTCTTCGAGGCCACCTCGGCCTACGTGCACCGGGCGAACGCGCCCCGTTACGCGGAACTCGGCATCCAGGCCGTCGACCTCACCCCCGCCGCGCTCGGACCGGCGGTCGTGCCCGCCGTCAACATGGGCGAGCACCGCACCGCACCGAACGTCAACCTCATCACGTGCGGCGGCCAGGCGACCATCCCCATGGTCCACGCCGTCTCCCGGATCACCGAGGTCGCGTACGCCGAGATCGTCGCCAGCGTGGCCTCGCCGTCCGCGGGACCTGGTACCCGCGCGAACATCGACGAGTTCACGATCACCACGAGCCGGGGCATCGAGACGATCGGCGGGGCGAAGAAGGGCAAGGCGATCATCATCCTGAACCCGGCCGAACCGCCGATGTTCATGAAGGACACCGTGTTCTGCTCCATCCCGGCCGACGCCGACCGCGGCGCGATCACCGCGTCCATCCACGACGTCGCGGCGTCCGTGCAGGCGTACGTCCCCGGCTACCGCCTGCGCGCCGAACCGCAATTCGACGACCCGACGCCGATCAGCGGTGGACTCGCCCGCGTCGGCATCTTCCTCGAGGTCGAGGGCGCCGGCGACTTCCTGCCGCCCTACTCCGGCAACCTCGACATCATGACCGCCGCCGCCACCAAGGTCGGCGAGAGCTTCGCGACGCAGATCCTCGGCGCCGGCGTCTGAGCGCGTCCGCCCATTCACTCTTTTGAAGGAATACCGATGCCTTACAGTGCCGAACTCGACATCCGGGTGACGGACTCGTCCCTGCGCGACGGCTCCCACGCCAAGCGCCACCAGTTCACCGTCGACCACGTCCGCTCCATCGTCGGGGCGCTCGACGCCGCCGGGGTTCCGGTCATCGAGGTCACCCACGGCGACGGACTCGGCGGTTCCTCGTTCAACTACGGATTCAGCCACACCCCGGAACAGGAACTGATCAAGGCCGCGGTGGAGACGGCGGAACGGGCGAAGATCGCGTTCCTCATGCTCCCCGGACTGGGGGTCCAATCCGACATCCGCGAGGCCGCGGACAACGGCGCGAGCATCTGCCGCATCGCCACGCACTGCACCGAAGCCGACATCTCCGTGCAGCACTTCGGCCTCGCCCGCGAACTCGGGCTCGAGACCGTCGGCTTCCTGATGATGTCGCACAGCCAGTCGCCGGAAGTGCTCGCGAAGCAGGCCCGGATCATGGCCGACGCCGGCTGCCAGTGCGTGTACGTCGTCGACTCGGCGGGCGCGCTGATCATGAACGCCGTCAGCGACCGCGTGTCCGCCCTGGTGGCGGAACTCGGCGACGACGCACAGGTCGGATTCCACGGCCACGAAAACCTCGGCCTCGGAGTCGCCAACTCGGTGCTCGCCGTCGAGGCGGGCGCCCTGCAGATCGACGGCTCCACCCGGCGCTTCGGCGCCGGCGCGGGCAACACCCCGGTCGAGGCGTTCGCCGCCGTCACCGAGAAGCTCGGAATCCGCACCGGCATCGACACCCTGAAGATCATCGACGCCGCCGAGGACGTCGTCCGGCCCGTCATGGACGGCGACTGCCTGCTCGACCGGCTGTCGCTGACCATGGGCTACGCCGGCGTGTACTCCAGCTTCCTCAAGCACGCCGACTCCCACGCCCGCCGGTACGGCGTGTCCGGTGCGGAAATCCTCATCGAGGCCGGCAGACGCAAGCTGGTCGGCGGTCAGGAGGACCAGCTGATCGAAATCGCCCTCGGCCTCGCGGACCGGCAGTCCGCGGAACCCGTAGTCGCCGAGAAGAAGTCCGCCTAGGCGTTCCGCCGGGTACCGACACCAGAAAGCCGAGATCATTATGGGCCAGGTTCTTGACAGGATCGAACAGTACGCGGACGAGATCCGTGCGGAAGGCGCCGAGGGCGACAAGCTGATGCGGCTGTCGGACACCTCCGCGAAAAGGCTGCGCGACTCCGGGGTGATGCGGATGCTGCAACCCAAGGAGTACGGCGGCTACGAATCCCACCCGCGCGAATTCGCGGAGACCGCGATGGGCATCGGCGCCATCGACGGAGCCGCGGGCTGGGTCAGCGGCATCGTCGGCGTCCACCCCTGGGAGCTGGCGTTCTTCGACCGCACCGCGCAGGACGAGGTGTGGGGCGAGGACTCCGACATGTGGATGGCGTCGCCGTACGCCCCGATGGGGGTGGCCGTGCCCGTCGACGGCGGCTACGTCCTCAACGGTCGGTGGTCGTTCTCCTCGGGCACCGACCACTGCGGGTGGGTCATGATCGGCGCCGCGGTCGGCGACCGGGACGGCAACCGGGTCATGCCCCCGAAGATCCTGCACGTGCTGCTCCCGCGCTCGGACTACGACATCGACCAGGACAGCTGGAACGTCGTCGGACTGCGCGGCACCGGATCCAAGGACCTGATCGTCAAGGACGCGTTCATCCCGCAACACCGGACGCTGCAGGCCGACAAGGTCTTCGACGGGTCCGCGCCGAAGGAGTTCGGCCGCACCCAGACGCTCTACAACTTCCCGTTCTCGTGCATCTTCCCGCTCGGCATCACGTCCTCGCTCATCGGCATCGCCGAGGGCGCGCTGGCCTGCCACCTGAACGCGCAACGCGAACGCGTCACCGTCTCCGGCACCCCGATCAAGGACGACCCCTACGTGCTGTTCGCGATCGGGGAGGCGGCCGCGGAGATCGCGGCGTCCCGCGCGGCGATCCTGGAGACGGTCGACCGGTTCTGGGACATGACCGAGAAGGGCCGGGAGGTGTCGTTCGAACAGCGGTCGATCGGTCGTCGCACCCAGACGGCCGCCGCCTGGCGGGCGGTGCGCGCCGTCGACGAGATCTTCGCGCGCTCCGGTGGCGGTGCGCTCCAACTGAAGACACCGATGCAGCGGTTCTGGCGGGATGCGCACGCCGGCCTCTCGCACGCCATCCACGTGCCGGGATCGATCTTCCACTCCTCGGCCCTCACCCAGCTCGGCGGCGAACCCCAGGGCATCCACCGCTCGATGATCTAGGCGCTCCGCGCCCGTGCGCCTTTTTGGTAGTTCCAGCTACCAGAAAGGCGCACGGGTGGCGGAGCCGCCCCCAGGAAAGGACTTCACATGACCGACATCCGAGGGCTCGGCTACCTGCGGATCCAGACGAAGGACGTGCCACGCTGGCGTGAGCTGGTGGTGGACGGCCTGGGCATGGCCGAGGGGTCGGGCCCCGAACCCGACGGCCTGTATTTGCGCGTGGACGAGCGGCGGTCGCGGCTGATCGTCCTGCCCGGCGACACGGACAAGGCGCTCGCCGTGGGGTGGGAGGTGCGCGACCAGTTCGCCCTCCAGCGGGTGCGCGAGCAGGTGGAGAAGGCGGGTGTCACGGTCGACGTCCTGTCCGAGGAGGAGTCGCGCTACCGCGACGCCGAGCAGGTGTTCGCGTTCGACGATCCGTCCGGTACCCGGGTGGAGGTGTTCTTCGGGCCGGTCCTCGACCACAGTCCCGTCGTTACCCCGCACGGGGGCCGCTTCGTCACCGGCGCACAGGGGCTGGGGCACGTGGTTCTCCCGACGCCAGCGTTCGAGGAGGCGTACACGTTCTACACCGAGGTGCTGGGGTTCCTGCCCCGCGGGGCGATCCGCCTCGGACCGGCCGACGCCCCCGGACCCGCCCGCCGGGTGCGGTTCATGGGCGTCAACCAGCGCCATCACAGTCTCGCGTTGTGCCCCGCCCCGCACAGCGGCGAACCCGGGATGGTGCATCTGATGACGGAGGTCGACACCCTCGACGCCGTCGGTCAGGCACTCGACCGGCTCGGCAAGCTCGGCTTCTCCATCTCGTCGACCCTCGGTCGGCACACCAACGACCGCATGGTGTCGTTCTACGTGCGCGCCCCCGGCGGCTGGGACCTCGAATTCGGCACGGAGGGCATGCTCGTCGACGAGGCGCACTACACCGCCGAGGAGATCACCGCGGACAGTTACTGGGGCCACGACTGGTCGGGTTCCGAGCCGCTGGCGGCGTTCTCGTGACGTCCTCGCGCGCCCGCATCGGCGCTGTGGCGGCACTCGTTCTCCTCGGTGGAAGTGCCTGTTCCAGTGCGGCTTCCGAGACGACCACCGACACGTCGCCCCGGCCGGGTCAACTGCTGTCGGCCCGCGCCGTGACCGATGGTCCCGCGCTGCCGAGCGCCGCGCGGACCGAGGTGATCACCTACGCGTCGCAGGACGGCAACGGCGGCCCGGTCGTGGTGTCGGGGACCGTGGCGATTCCCCGCACGCCGGCACCCGACGGCGGGTATCCGGTGATCAGCTGGGCGCACGGCACCACCGGAGTCGCGGACGCCTGCGCCCCGTCCGCGGATTTCGCGGGCGGTCCCGCCCACAGCTACCTCTCCGGAGTCAACGCCTCCCTCGACGACTGGGTGGCGAAGGGGTACGCGGTGGTGAGCACTGACTACCAGGGTCTGGGCACACCGGGTATCCATCCGTACATCAACGGTGACACGGAGGCGAACGCCGTCGTGGACATCGTCCGTGCCGCCCGCGAGGTGGATCCGGCGGTCGGCTCGACGTGGTTCGTGATCGGGCACAGCCAGGGCGGGCAGGCGGCGCTGTTCACGGCGGCGCAGGCAGGGGAGCGCGCCCCCGAACTGGACCTCGGCGGTGCCGTGGCGATCGCCCCGGGCAACGGGCTCGACCAGACTCCGAACTACTTCCGGTCGGGCGTGCCGGGTATCGAAGCGGCCGAGGCGTTCCTCCCGCTGATCCTCCTCGGCGCGCAGGCCGCCGATCCCGCGATCGACCCGTCGGCGCTGCTGACGGAGCAGGCGCAACCGCTGCTGACGGCGGCGCGGACCGGGTGCATCGACGACATCCGGAAGGTGCCGCCCGTGCCCGCGGGTCAGGTCTTCCGCCCCGACGCCGACCTGGGACCGCTGACGGAGTACCTGGGCCGCCAGGAGCCGTCGCGGGTCCACGTGCAGGTCCCGACGCTGGTCGCGCAGAGTTCCGGTGACCTGGTGGTGAGCAAACCGTCGACGGATCTGATGGTGAAGACGTTGCAGGACAACGGGAACGAACTCACGTATCAGACGTACGAGGGCGTGGACCATCGCGGGACGATCGGTGCATCGCAGCAGGACGCGCAGGATTTCGTCGCCGGGATCCTCGCCCGCTGACGGCGCCGGGACCTCCCCGGACGACACAACCATCAACAGTCTGTTGACAACAGACTGTTGATGGCGTGGGGTGGTCGGGTGACCACCGACGACCAGACACACGCGGCCGAGCTGGATTCGGCCCGCACGACGCTGAACCGGGCCGGTGCCGCGAGGCTCGAGCGGCGCCCGTGGGAGCAGCCCGGGCAGCCACATTCGGACGGCGACCTCGTCAGGTTCGCTGCGTGGGTGTGCCGTGATCCGAACGGCGCGGACCCGACCGTTCTCTCGGCCGGGTTACGGCTGCTGTCTTCGGCTCGGGTCGAACTCGACCAGATCGAGGCCGGGCTGCTGTTCGCCGCCCGGGGCAGTGGGCTGACCTGGCCGCACATCGCCGAGGCGCTCGGCCTGGGTTCGGCTCAGGCCGCCCAGCAGCGCCTGAACCGGGTCGTGTCCCGAGTCGGCGACCGCGACGCGGAGGACTGAGCGGTGGCCTCGTGATGTCCACTCCCCACCCGGAAGCTGCGCCGGGCGAGGTGCTGCTGACCGGCATCGCGGCCGGCCCCGGCACCGCGGTCGGCCCCGCGCGGATCGTCGGCGGCCCGGACGACTTCGCCCGCTTCCGCCCGGGCGACGTCCTGGTCTGCCGCACGACGTCGCCGGCCTGGACCCCGCTGCTGGCCACAGCCTGCGCGGTGGTCACCGAGACCGGTGGGTTGTCGGCGCACGCCGCGATCGTGGCCCGCGAGTTGGGCATCCCCGCGGTCGTGGCTGCGCCGAAGGCCATGATCACCCTGACCGACGGCTTGCTTGTACGCGTGGACGGCACGCGCGGGCACGTCGCCGTTCCGAACGCCGGGAGGATCTGATGGCCTACCGCACTCCGACGGACATTCTGGTGTTGCACGCCGTGCGGATCCTCGGCTACGCCGAGACCGCGCGTGTGGCTGCCCGATTCGAGCTGCCCGTCGAGGCGACCGCCGAGCACCTGCTCGATGCCCAGGCCCGTGGGTGGGTCACCCGCACCACGTTCGCCGAGGACAGTGGCTGGTCCCTCACCGATCTCGGAAAGGTACACGGCGAGCGACTGCTCGCCGCCGACCTCGACCGGTGCGGGATCCGTGCCGTGGTGGTGCAGGTGCACCGGGAATTCCTGCCGCACAACGTCGTCGTCGCGGACGCATGCACCGCCTGGCAGTTGGCCGAGCTGGGTATCGGCGACGCAACCGTGACCCTCGACGAGACCACCACCCGCCTCGCGTCCGCGGCCCGGGCACTGGCCGATTTCGAGGCGCGCCTGGTCGCGGACGCGGACCGGTTTGCCGGCTACCACCGGCGGTTTGCCGAAGCCGTCGAGCGGGCGAGCACCGATCCGGCCTGGATCACCGCGACCGACCGCGACTCCTGCCACCGCGTCTGGTTCGAGTTCCACGAGGACCTCATCGCGTCCCTCGGCCTGGTCCGGTGATACGGCCTAGTCTCGAACTCATGGGCCTGCGACTGCGCGACACCGTCGGACGTCAGTTACGTGAGCTTCGCTACGAGCCGACAGCGAAGCGGATCCGCGCCGTGCTGAACGCGACCACGGTGGTCGACAGCGACCGCGCGGTTCTGGTCTGGGAACCCCGGCGCGTCGTTCCCACCTACGCGGTGCCGGAGGAGGACATCGCCGCGGAGGTGACGCCGGAGCCGGCGAGGCCGGTGCCGGCGGCGGACGCAGTCGGCTTCGCGCTGCCGGACGTGACGTCGATGCAGGTGCTCGATCCGCGGGTGCCGTTTTCTGTGCACAGTGCGGAGGGCGAGCCCGTCGCGATCCGCACCGACGGCGAGCGGTACGCCCTGGGCTTCCGGCCCGCTGACGCAGACCTGGCCGGGTATGTGGTTCTCGATTTCGACAGCTTCGACCGCTGGCTGGAGGAGGAGGACGAGATCGTCGGCCATCCGCACGACCCGTTCCAGCGCATCGACGTTCGCCGCACATCCCGTCGTGTGCAGTTGATGTTGGGCGACACGGTCCTGGCCGACTCGCGGCGGGCGAGCATGCTGTTCGAAACGATGCTGCCGGTCCGTTAATACCTGCCGCCCGAAGACGTCGTCGCGGAACTGCAACCGAGTGAGACGAAGACGTATTGCGCATACAAGGGTGAGGCCACCTATCAGTCGGCGGTCACCCCCGGCGGACTGCTTCACGACATCGCGTGGCGTTACGACAACCCACTCGTCGATGCGTCGGAAGTTCGAGGACTCGTGGCCTTCTTCGACGAGCGGATCGATCTGATCGTCGACGGTGTCGCCCGGCCTCGCTCCCTGACTCCCTGGTCCTAATCCTCGGCGGCGTCTGCGCCGCCGAGCGCGATCTCGAGTGCCCGGGCCTCGTGGGCGTGCCCGAGCAACTCGTATCCGACGACGGTGACGACCGGTGCCAGCATCACCACGATCAGGCACCACGCCATCGACACGCCCTGCGCCGCCAGCACGAGTGCGAGCGCGATCGTGGCCGCGGTCAGGACGAGGAGCAGGACGTGGAACGGATCGGGAACCCGCAGCAGATACGTGTACAGCAGGTACACGGCCGCGAGGTAGATCGCGACGGGAGCGGCGACGGCGAGCACCGTCGCCGTTTCGCCGATGTGGGAGGCGTGTTCGATGTAGTACGCCGCCACGTGCAAACCGGCCCCGACGGCGGCCAGTGCGGCGAAGATCACGATGTGGCTGTACCCCCACACGAACGAGCGGCGGCGATACACCGCGAGCACCTCGGCCGACGGCAGGGTGTAGTACACCCACCACAGTCCGAACGTGAGTCCGATGCCCGCGACCGCGACGAGTATCGCGTCGAGCGTCCACCCCTGGTGTTCGACGACGGCGGACAGTGAGGCCACCGTGCCGATCACACCCTCACCGAGCGTGATGATCACGAGCAGGCCGTGACGCTCGACGATGTGATGTGCGTGCCAGGGTGTTCCGCCCCTGTACCGTTCGGCGATGACGGGGCTGCTCATCTCGACGAGGATGAGGACGGCGCCGAGGCCGAACGCATACTCGACGGTGAGGGGTGCGATCAGCAGGGCGACCCAGCCGATCTGGGCGAAAACGAGTGCCGTGGCGTATGTCAGCGACGCCGAACGGTGGTCGGGGTCGTGCCGGGCCGCGCGCAACCACTGGAACACCATGGCGACCCGCATGACGATGTACCCGGACACCATCACGGAATTGTCGAGTTCGACTCCACGGTCGATGGACGCGAACATCTGCGGCATCCCGAGTGCCAGGACGACGACGCCGATCATCTGGATCATGGTGGTGACCCGGTAGATCCAATCGTCGGTGTCGTAGGCCGAGGCGAACCAGGAGAAGTTGATCCACGCCCAGATGATCGAGAACATCGCGAACGAGAATCCGGCCAGCCCGGCGCCGACGTGTGCTTCGGCGACGAGGTGGGCGAACTGATTGCCCGCGACACCGAACGCGACGACGAACGTCAGGTCGAACAGCAACTCCAACGGCGTTGCCGTGCGGTGTTCCTCGTCCGGGTCGCGTCCGACCATCTTCCGGACGCGGTGGGCGAGGCTCCTGTTGTTCGATGCCGATCGGTCGGGTGCGTTCACGGCCCGGCCGTTACGGTGTCGCCCGGTCTGCCTGCACCACGAGGTCGGCGATGGCGACGGGTTGAGACACCAGGACGGCGTGCGACGCGGGGATCTCCGTGATCTGTGCCCCCGCCCGGGTGGCCATGAACCGCTCGGACGCCGCCGGAATCACCTGATCGTTCTGAGCGACCACGGCCCAGCTGGGAGTCGACGCCCACGACGGCGGGCCGCTCGGTTCGAGGTTCGCCACCAGCGCGGCCGACCGCTGGTGCGCGAGCATCTCGGCGGCCGTCGCGTCCGACACGTCCGGTGCGAACACCCGATGGAAGTCGGCCGGGTTGATGTAGCCGTCGAGGTTCCTGCCCGCGATCCCGGTGGGATCGTTCTCGACGACCTTCACCTGCAGCACCGGTGGGAGCAACTGGCTGCCGGGGAAGCGGATCGGGTCGAGGTTCAGCATCACCGGCTCGCCCTGCGCCGGGGCGAATGCCGCCACGTAGACGAGAGCCTCGACGTTCGGCGAGTGCACATTGGATATGACGGCGCCGCCGTACGAGTGGCCGACGAGCACCACCGGTCCCGGGATGTCCGCGAGCACCTTCTCGATGGCGGCGGAATCGTACGCCGGTCCGCGCAGCGGGTTGTCCGGGACGACGACTTCGTACCCGCGACCGCGTAGGTTCGCGGCCACCGCGTCCCAGCTGGTCGTGTCGGCGAACGCGCCGTGGACCAGCACCACCGTCGGCAGATCCTGGGCGACGGCCGGTCCGGCCCCGGCGGTGAGTGTGCCGGCAGCGGCGATCGCGCACGCGGCGACGGCGGTTCGAAGTCGAAGAAGTCGCATCACTCGTCTCCCGGGTCGGGGCGGAACACAGTGGTCAGGGGTGAAGGGGACTGTGCGCCACAAACAGTCGTGCGACGAGAAGCAGTGCAGTACGACGGACGACGCCGTGGCCTGGCCCTTCGTCGCTGAGATTACTCGCCCGCAGCGCGGTCGGCATCATTTCGGCTAGCGTGAGCGGAGGGGGCATTCCGCTCGTGCACGCTTCGCCGACGTCAGGAGGAACCCCGTGGATCTCGCATTGCACGGCACCGTCGCCGTGGTCACCGGAGCCAGCAAGGGTATCGGGCTTGCCATCACCCGGGCGCTCGCCGCGGAAGGCGCCTTCGTGGTGGCGGGGGCACGATCACCCGGCCTGGAACTGGAAGAACTCGTCCGTGGCGGAAACGTGGAGGCAGTGAGCGTCGACCTGTCGACACCCACCGGCCCGGGCGAACTCGTCGCCGCGGCCGCTGCCCGTGGCAGTCTCGGCGTCGTCGTCAACAACGTCGGCGCCGCCCACCCCAGGCTGACCGGTTTCCTCGACGTGACCGACGAAGACTGGATCACGACGATGAATCTCAACCTGATGTCGGCGGTGCGGACGATCCGGGCCGCGCTGCCCACGATGATCGCCGCGGGCCGGGGGAGCATCGTGACCACGAGTTCGGTCAACAGTTTCCTGCCCGATCCCACCGTCATCGACTACTGCGCGTCGAAGGCCGCGCTCACCAACTTCTCGAAGGCTCTGTCGAAAGAGGTGGGGCCGTCGGGAATTCGGGTGAACACGGTCAGCCCCGGTCCGGTATCGACCGCCCTGTGGCTCGGTGACGACGGGGTGGCCGCCACGGTGGCGCGCGCCGCGGGCGGCGAAGCGGAGGCGGTGGCGGAGAGTGTCGCGAAACAGTCGGTCACGGGCCGGTTCACCCGCCCGGACGAGGTGGCGGATCTCGTCGTGTTCCTCGCGAGCGATCGGGCGGGCAACGTGACGGGATCCGATTTCGTGATCGACGGTGGACTCGTCACCACCCTCTGACCACCCTCTGACCACCCGCAGCCTACCGGCGGCCCAGAAGATTCCGCATGCCCTCGGCCGCACCGCGCACCAGTGCGTCGCGGGGGAAACCGCTGCGCTTCTGCGCCGCGTCGTAGTTGCCGCCCGCAACCCAGACCGGCCCGTCCGCGAGGTGCGCGAGCCCCTCCCGGGCAACGTCTTCGGGCTCGGCGACGTTCATCCCCGGCAGGTCGAAGTTCAGGCCTGCCCGGACCATCGCCGGCGTGCGGGTGACGCCGAGAACGAGTTCGACCACGTGGACGCCGAACGGCGCCAGTTCGAGCCAGAGGCTTTCCGCGAAGATCCGGCCGAACGCCTTGGACGCCGCGTAGATGCTCTGGTCTTCCGACCCCAGATAGCCGGCCAGCGAACCGACCAGCACGATCGCGCCCCGGCCGCGGTCCTTCATCCTCGCGCCGAAGTGCTGCGACAGGTGCAGCTGGGAGGTGATGTTCAGGTCGATGACGCGCTGGAAACCGGCGAGGTCTCCGCTGACGAACTCGTGCCCGTAGCTGTTGGCTCCGGCGTTGAAGATCAGCAACCCGACCTCGACGTCGTCGGTGGCCGTGCGGATCCGGTCGGGGGCGTCCGGGTCGAGGAGGTCGAGCGCGAGGGTGCGCACCAGGACGCCGTGCGCGCGGACCTTGGCGGCGGTCTCCTCGAGTGGGCCGGGCTTGCGGGCGATCAGCACGAGGTTGATCCCCGCTCGGCCGAGTTCCTCGGCGAAGCTCGCGCCCACACCCTCGGAGCCGCCTGCGATCACGGCCCACGGTCCGTAGTAGTCGGTGTCGATCATGATGTGTCCCTTCGGGAATGATTTCAGTGGACGACGACGGGCGTCGGTACGGGGTCGGGATCGCGCACCGGGACGGCACCCGCCTGCGCGGCCCGGGCGATCGACGCGGTCAGCGCCGCGCACCCTTCCCGGGGAGCGCCGGGACGTCCCGGTCCGGTACCGCCGATCTCACGGCACCGGGAGCGGGCCGCGTCGTCCCACTGAATGGACGTGTGCTCCCAGCTGTTCTTCTGGACGAGCACCCGCGCGCCGCACTCAGTGCACTGCAGCGGCTGCATCGGCTTCGCGCGCCTTTCGTGCGAGGTTCTCGTCCACTTCCCGCTTCCACGATTCCACGGGCCGGGTGGTGTCGAGTTCGAACTCGAAACGCTCGGTCATCTGCGGCGTCACCGCGGCGACGTCGACGTAGAACTGCTCGTACCACCGCCGCAGCTGGTAGACCGGACCGTCCTCCTCGCACAGCAGCGGATTCTCGATGCGGGTCTTGTTCTTCCAGATCTCGATGTCCTGCTCGAAGCCCTTCGCGATGAACGTGCCGAAATTCTTTGCCATCGCGGTGGCGGCGTCGCCCTCGAGTTCCTTGGACTTCTTGACGATGATGCCGTACTGCAGCACGAACTTGTCGGCGCTGACGGGATAGTGGCAGTTGATCAGCACGGAGTCGACGTCGTGCGTCTCGTACTGGTACGTCAGGTCGTCGACCATGAATGACGGTCCGAAATACGTGGCGTCCGAGCGGCTTCCGACCATCTTCGGCTGACCCGACGCGTGCGGGCGCATGTCTTCACGGGCCTGCCCGCGCATGAACTGGCTGGCGACGTGGCCCTCGAAGACGTTCTTGAAGTAGGTGGGGAACGAGAAGTGCACGTAGAAGAAGTGCGCCATGTCGACGATGTTGTCGACCACCTCGCGGCAGTTGGTGTCGACGGTGGTGCGGTACCAGACCCAGTCCGTCCACTCGTCGTCGAGAGCGCCGTCGATGCGGGGAATCGTGACGTCCGCGGGCGGCGGATTGCCTTCCGGATCGTTCCACACGAACAGCATCCCGTCCTGGTCCAGCGCGTGCCACGACCGGGTTCGCGCGAGCGGCGGCACCCGGCGAGCGTACGGAATCTTCTTGCACCGGCCGTTGCTTCCCCACCGCCAGTCGTGGAACGGGCACGCCACCTCGTCGCCCTTGACGGTGCCCTGGCTCAGATCGCCGCCCATGTGCCGGCAGTAGCCGTCGAGCACCGCGAGGTCGCCGGCACTGTCGGCGAAGACGACGAGCTTGGTGCCGAACGCCTCGACGGAATGCGGCTTGCCGTCCCGGAATGGCTCGGACAATCCGATGCAGTGCCATCCACGGGCGAATCGGGTGGGCGCTGCGCCCGCGTCGATCTCGCGTACCTCGACTGTCTCGGACTGTTGGGTGGTCACGATGCGTCCCGTCCTCTCCTGGGCTTGTGCGGTGCCCTGCACGCTAAGTGAGCGTGAACGGCCGGCATCGTGTGGTCCCACTGGACGGGACCGGTCGGAGGGCGGCGTTTCCCGTTGAGCGAGATGTATATCCACGCGCGGGTGCGATCGCCCTACCCTCCGACAGATGACGAACGAGGTCCTCAGATCGGTCCGCGGGCTGCTGCCGACGATCGCGGAGTGCGCGGACAAGGTCGACGAGTCGCGGCGGGTGTCCGAGCAGGTGATCCGTGAACTCGGCGACGCCGGATTGTTCAAGATGCTGCAGCCCCGACGGTACGGCGGCACCGAGAGCAATCCGGTGCACTTCTACGAGGTGGTGCGCGCCGTGTCGGGGGTGTGCGGCTCGACGGGCTGGCTGGCGTCCGTGCTCGGCGTGCACCCGTGGCACCTGGCCCTGTTCGACGACCGGGCGCAACATGACGTGTGGGGCCACGACGACTCGGTGCTGGTGTCGTCCGCCTACGCACCCGTCGGGCGGCTCGTCCCGGTCGAGGGCGGATACCGGCTGACGGGGGACTGGGGATTCTCCTCGGGCTGCGAGCACGCGTCGTGGGCGCTGCTCGGCGCGATGGTCGTCGGAACCGAGGGCCGCCCGGTCGATTTCATGACCGCACTGGTGCCGAGGTCGGACTACCGCATCCACGACGTGTGGGACGTGGTGGGGATGCGCGGCACCGCCAGCAACGAGATCAGCGCCCGGGACGTGTTCGTTCCTGATTACCGGATCAAGAGGAACTACGAGACGGCGCAACTGCGCGGACCCGGGCAGAAGGTGAACCGGGGACCGCTGTACCGGCTGCCGTTCGCCACGCTGTTCACCACTGCCGTCGCGACGCCCGGGGTCGGCATCGTCGCGGGATGTTACGAGCGCTATCTGACGTTCATGCGGGAGCGGGTGCGGCTCAGCCTCGGTGGCGGCCGATTCGTCGACGACCAGTTCGCCCAGGTCGCGGTCGCCCGGGCGGCGTCCGAGATCGATGCCGCAATCCTGCAGATGGACCGCAACGTGCGAGAACTGTGGGAGTTGGCCGAGGCCGGTGAGGAACTCCCCATGGGCTTGCGCCTGCGGGTGCGCCGCGATCAGGTCCGCGCCACCGAGCGGGCCCTCGAGGCGATCGACCTGCTGTTCAAGACCGCCGGCGGGAGTTCGCTGTTCCGCGGCAACGCGATCGAACGGTCGTGGCGTGACGCCCACGCGGGCAGCGCGCACGTGGCCAACGAGCCCGAACGCGCCCTCGCCCTGTTCGGCAGGGGTGCGTTCGGGCTCCCGGTGGAGGACAACCTCGTATAGCTCTCGTCTAGTCAGGCCCGCATGTGCTGAACTGCCCGGTAGGAGAACACCATTGCGGTGCCGAGTGGCACGCCGGGGCCGGGGTAGAACCGGCCGCTGAGCGATGCGCTGGTGTTGCCTGCCGCATACAGCCCGTCGATGGGGGAGCCGTCGGCGCGCAGGACGCGGGCGTCGGCATCGGTCCGGACCCCACCCTTGGTGCCGAGGTCGCTCAGCACGATGCGGGCCGCGTGGAACGGGCCCTGCGACACCGGGCTCAGCGCCGGGTTGGGCGGGGCGTCTGCAGCCGTGCCGGGCGGGCAGAAGAAATTGTCGTACGGATCTTCTCCCCGGTGGAACGCCTCGTCGACGCCGTGCTTGGCGAAGTCGTTGAACTGTTCGACGGTGCGGCGCAGAGCGTCCGCGGGGACGCCGATCTTCTCCGCGAGTTCCTCGATCGTGTCGGCCGAGACCCAGGTGCCCGCCGCGTGATGCTTCTCGGCGGAGATCTGCGGAATGGAGATGGCAGGCAACACGGGCCCGCCCTCCTTCGAATCGAAGACGAGGTAGGACCCGGCGCTTCCGTGTTCGATCATCGCGCGGCCGAACTGGTCGTACGGCAGCGACTCGTTGAGGTACCGCTCGCCGGCCGTGTCGACCAGAATCCCGCCGCGCACACCCACCATGAAAGCGCCCGAGCCGTCCGGAAGTTCGACGCCGGGGCACCACCACGCCTCGTCGAGCAGCGCGGTGTCGGCGCCGACCTCCACCGCCGCCTGCAGGAGGTCGCCGGTGTTGGCCCCGCGCGGGCCCATGCTCCACTCGGCTCGGCCGGGCGTTCCGTTCTCGGTGCGCAGGGCGGCGCTGCCTTCGATCCCGCCCGCCGCGAGCAGCACGCCGCGCGTCGCCCGGATGCGGATCGTCTCACCGGCCGCGTCCGTTGCCAGGGCGCCGACGACTCGGCCGTCCTCGACGATCAGCGAGCGGGCCGCGGTCTCGGTGCGCAGTTCCGCGTGCCCGGTGCCGTACAGGGCCATGAGGAGGCGGCCGATCAGGGCGCGGCCCCCGTTCAGCGTTCCCTCGGGATGCGGTTCGCCGGCCCGGTCGACGTCGGCCTCCGGCCGGATGACCTCACGGAGTTCCCCGACCTCGTCGCCCGGCAGGTCGAGCGGGTTGATCGCGCGACCGTAGTCCATGCGGCCGGGCGCCTTGTAGTAGTCGGGGAATGCGCGCCACTCGAACTCGATGTGAGGATCGCGTTCGAGCAGTTCGACGACCTCGGGGGCGGTCGTGACGTACGCCTCCTGGCGGTCGATCCCCTCGTCTCCCACCACCGCGCGCAGGTACGTGCGCGCCTTGTCCGTGGAGTCGCCGATTCCGGCACGCTCCTGCACGGCGGTGCCCGGCAGCCACACCGCGGCGCCCGAGTACGCGGACGTGCCGCCGAACAGTGGGGTCTTCTCGAGGACGAGGGTGCGCAAACCCTGCGAAGCGGCCGTGTACGCGCCGGTCAGGGCGCCGCCCCCCGAACCGACCACCAGCACGTCGCACTCGGTTGTCCAGTCCTGCATCGTCGTTTCCTCCGTTGAATGGTTTGTGGTGACTGGCGGTCCAGTCGTGGGGTTCACGCAATCGCATCCGGGCGGCGTGCGGCACGTGCGGTCCCACTCACCGGACGAAATTCGAAGCTTTGCCGATCCAGTGCGAGAATCGACACCGGATCCGGGGCTGTGTGCGGAGTGAAGGGGGATCGAGGGTGCCGAGAATCGCCGAGGTGCGGGACGCTGCCGAACCGAGTTCGGAGGAACAGCGGGCCCGCCACGTCCGCATGCTCGAGGCCGCCGTCGAACTGGCGACCGAGAAGGAACTCGCCCGCGTCCAGATGCATGAGGTGGCCAAACGCGCCGGTGTCGCGATCGGGACGCTGTACCGGTACTTTCCGTCGAAGACGCACCTGTTCGTGGCGGTGATGGTCGATCAGATCGACCGGATGGGTGCCGGTTTCAAGAAGAGTGCGCCGCCCGGGGAATCGCCGCAGGACGCGGTGTACAACGTGCTCGTCCGGGCCACCCGCGGTCTGCTGCGCCGGCCCGCGCTCTCCACGGCGATGATCCAATCCACGAGCACCGCCAACGTGGCGTCCGTGCCGGACGCAGGGAAGGTCGACCGCGCGTTCCGGCAGATCATGCTGGACGCCGCCGGGATCGAACACCCGACTGCGGAAGACCTGACCGCGTTGCGCCTGCTGGTGCAGTTGTGGTTCGGCGTGATCCAGTCCTGCCTCAACGGCCGGGTCACCATTCCCGACGCCGAATCCGACATCCGCAAGGCATGCGACCTGCTGCTGGTCGGACTGTCGCACCGCTGACCGCTCGCCGGGCCGGGGGCGCTTCGTAGGCGCCCCCGAAGTGAAATTCATTCCTGACCGCTGAGGCGGGTAGGAAATCGTCCTTCGCAAGACAAAGGGCATTGCTGTCTTCCAAGAAATAGAATAAATTCCAAAAATGAGCCGCGGACGTGTTCGCGAGCCACACGAACCCCGAGTCAGAAGAACCCAAGGGAGCGGAACATGGGCAACGCCGTCATCGTCGACGCGGCACGGACACCGATCGGGCGCCGGCGCGGGGCGCTGGCCGGACTGCACCCGGCCGAACTGCTCGGCGCCGCGCAGCGGGGCGTCCTCGAACGGGCCGGCGTCGCCTCGGAGGACGTCGGGCAGATCGTCGGCGGATGCGTCACCCAGGCCGGTGAACAGTCCAACAACGTGACCCGGCAGGCGTGGCTGCACGCGGGATTGCCGTACACGACGGCGGCCACATCGATCGACTGCGCCTGCGGATCGTCCCAGCAGGCCGTGCACGTCGTGGCGGGCCTGATCGCGTCCGGCCAGATCTCCGCCGGAATCGGGTGCGGTGTCGAGGCGATGAGCCGGGTGTTCCTCGGCCAGGCCGCCACCCCGGAGACGGGCAACCCGTACCCCGGTGACTGGTCGATCGACATGGGCGACCAGTTCACCTCCGCCCAGCGGATCGCCGACCTGCGCGGGATCAAGCGCGGAGACGTCGACGCCCTCGGCCTCGAATCGCAACGACGCGCCGCACAGGCCTGGGCGGAAGGCAGATTCGACCGCGAGATCGTGCCGGTCACCACCCCCGTCGTCGACAAGGCGGGCACACCCACCGGTGAATCCGCGGTGGTCACCCGGGACGGCGGACTGCGGGAAACGACGGCCGACGCCCTGGCCGCATTGAAGCCGGTGATCGACGGCCACATCCACACCGCGGGCAACTCGTCCCAGATCAGCGACGGCGCCGCCGCCGTCCTGCTCATGGACGAGGACCGTGCCCGTGAACTCGGACTGCGGCCGCGCGCGAGGATCGTCGCATCCGGCATGGTCGGCTCCGACCCCTACTACCACCTCGACGGACCGATCGACTCGACGCGGATGGTCCTCGATCGCGCCGGAATGTCTTTGGGCGACATCGATCTCGTCGAGATCAACGAGGCGTTCGCGTCCGTCGTGCTGTCGTGGGCGCAGGTGCACGGCGCCGACCTGTCGAAGGTGAACGTCAACGGCGGCGCCATCGCCCTCGGACATCCGGTGGGCTCCACCGGGGCCCGGCTGATCACCACCGCCCTGCACGAACTGGAACGCTCCGACACCGCCACCGCACTGGTCACGATGTGCGCCGGTGGCGCGCTGTCCACCGCCACCATCATCGAACGCATCTGAACCCCGAACGATCGAGGCCGACATGACAATGGGATTGACCGAAGAAGAGCGCGACCTCCGCGACTCGGTGCGAGGCTGGGCCACGCGGACCGTGACCCCGGCCGTGCTCCGGGAGGCCGTCGAGGCCAAGACCGAGCAGCGACCGTCGTTCTGGAAGTCGTTGGCGGAACTGGGCGTACTGGGACTGCACCTGCCCGAGGACGTGGGCGGTGCGGGCTGCGGGCTGGTGGAGCTGGCCGTGGTCGCCGAGGAACTGGGCCGGGTCCTGCTGCCCGGGCCGTTCCTGCCGACCGTGCTGCTCGGCGCCGTCCTGCACGAGTCCGGCCGCACGGGTGAACTCTCCGGACTGGCTGACGGTGCGACCCTCGGTGCAGTGGCGCTGCAGCCGGGTTCGCTGCGCCTCGTCCGGGACGGCGAAGGAGTGACGCTGGACGGTGAGTCCGGGTACGTCCTCGGCGGGCAGGTGGGCGACCTGTTCCTGCTCGCCGCCGCGGACGGCGACGACACCGTGTTCGTGGCGCTCACCCGCGACCGCCTCGACGTGACCGACCTGCCCAGCCACGACGTGGTGCGCCGCAACGCGACCGCGGCGGTGACCGGCCTCCAGATCACCGAGGCCGACGTCCTGCAGATCGATGCGCAGCGCGTCCTCGACCTGGCCGCGACGTTGTTCGCCGCCGAGGCGTCGGGCGTCGCCGACTGGGCAGTGACCACCGCCGCCGACTACGCGAAGGTGCGTCGGCAGTTCGGCCGTCCCATCGGCCAGTTCCAGGGCGTGAAGCACCGCGTGGCGCGGATGCTCGGCCTCGCGGCGCAGGCCCGCGTCTGCGCGTGGGACGCCGCCCGCGCGATGAATTCGGGAACTGGTGCAGCGGAGGCGTCACTCGCCGCCGCGGTCGCCGGCGCCACCGCACCCGACGCGGCGTTCTCCGTCACCAAGGACTGCATCCAGGTGCTCGGGGGCATCGGCTACACCTGGGAACACGACGCCCACCTGTACCTGCGCCGGGCGCAGTCGCTGCGGATCCTGCTGGGGTCCACCGCGTTCTGGCGGCGGCGCGTTGCCCGCGCGACGCTGGGCGGTGCCCGCCGGGTGCTCGGCATCGATCTGCCGCCGGAGGCCGCCGGGATCCGGGCCCGCGTCCGCGCGGAACTCGCGTCCGCCGGCTCGCTGGGCGAGACGGAACGCAGGACGTACCTCGCCGAGAAGGGTTACACCGCACCGCACCTGCCCGCACCGTGGGGCAGGGGTGCGGGCGCCGTGGAACAACTCGTGATCGCGGAGGAACTGCGCACGGCCGCGCTGAAGCCGCACGACATGATTATCGGCAACTGGGTGGTGCCCACACTCATCGCACACGGCAGCGAAGACCAGTTGCAGCGCTTCGTGCCGCCGTCGCTGCGCGGCGACGTCGTCTGGTGCCAGCTGTTCTCCGAACCCGGCGCCGGATCGGACCTCGCAGGCCTGAACACCAGGGCCACGAAGGTGGCCGGCGGCTGGATACTGCAGGGACAGAAGGTGTGGACGTCGATGGCCCGGGACGCGGACTGGGGAATCTGCCTCGCCCGCACCGACGCCACGGTCCCCAAACACAAGGGATTGTCGTACTTCCTGATCGACATGAAGGCGAGCGAGGGCCTGGACATCCGGCCGCTGCGCGAGATCACCGGCGAGGCCCTGTTCAACGAGGTGTTCCTCGACGACGTCTTCGTTCCGGACGAACTCCTCGTGGGCGAACCGGGCGACGGCTGGAAGCTGGCCCGCACCACCCTCGCCAACGAACGCGTGTCGCTGTCGCACGACTCGTCGCTGGGGTCCGGTGGTGAGGCGCTGCTGACCCTGGCCGGTGAACTGCCCGGTGGCATCGACGACGAGCAGCTGACCGTGCTCGGCAAGGTCCTCTGCGACGCGCAGTCCGGCGGGCTGCTCGCACTCCGCACCACCCTGCGCTCGATCGCGGGCGGGCAACCGGGCGCCGAGTCGTCGATCGCGAAACTGCTCGGCGTCGAACACATCCAGCAGGTGTGGGAGGTGGCGATGGACTGGGCGGGACCGCGGGCCCTGCTCGGTGACCGGCCCCGCACGTCGGACACGCAGATGTTCCTGAACTCGCAGTGCATGTCGATCGCGGGCGGCACCACCAACGTCCAGCTCAACATCATCGGCGAACGGCTGCTGGGTCTACCCCGCGACCCGGAGCCCGGACAGGGAGCGGTGGCCTGACATGACGATCGACGTGAAGGCGGCGCTGGCCGCGGACCCGGCCGTGCGCGAACTGTCGTGGACCGAACGTGACGTGATGCTCTACCACCTCGGACTCGGCGCCGGCGAGAACACCCGCGACCCGGCGGAACTGCGCTGGGTGTACGAGAAGAATCTGCGGGTGCTGCCGACGTTCGCGCTCGTCGCGGGCCAGGGCATCTCGGCGGGCGACGTGCCTGCGGCCGGGCTGAGTCTGCCCGGCATCGACATCGACCTGCGCAAGATCCTGCACGGCGGCCAGTCGCTCACCGTGCACGCCCCGATCCCCGCCTCGGGCGCCGCCCGGGTGTCCTCGCGGGTCGCCGACGTGTGGGACAAGGGCAAGGCCGCCGTCATCGTGCTCGAACAGACGGCCACCGCCTCGGGCGGGAACCCGTTGTGGACCACGGGGATGCAGATCTGGGCCCGTGATGAGGGCGGGTTCGGCGGCTCCCCGGGACCCGAGTCGGTGGCCACGATCCCCGACCGGGAGCCCGACAAGGTGCTCGTGTCCCGCACCGGAACAGCGCAGGCGCTGCTGTACCGGCTCAGCGGCGACCTCAACCCGCTGCACGCGGACCCCGAGTTCGCGGCCGCGGCCGGGTTCGAAAGGCCGATCCTGCACGGGCTCGCGTCGTACGGTGTGGTGTGCAAGGCCGTCGTCGACGAAATGCTGGACGGCGATCCCACGCGACTGCGCCACTACGCGGTGCGGTTCGCGGGCTCGCTGTACCCCGGCGACACCGTCGAGACCGCGGTCTGGCAGGAGGGCGACCGGCTCACCCTCCGCGCGACGTGCCCCGACCGGGCCGGGCAACCGGTGCTGACCCAGGCGACGATGGAGGTGACCGGATGAGCGTCGGAACGCACCCCACGTTCGAGAACAGCCCGCCGGGAACGGTGCTGACGTCGCCGCCCGACGGTTCCGCCGTCGACCGGGCGACCGGCGCCGCCCGGCGCGTCGTCGACGCATTGCTGCGCACCGACCGCGGCAACGCCAACCTCGAGCGCGTCGCGGAGGAGTTGAACGGCATCGCCGAACACCTCGAGGAACACGCCCCCGCCGTCGCGGAGCGGCTGATCGACATGTGGAACGGCGAGGGCGTCACCCGGCACGATCCCGTCACCGGACCCGAGAACGCGCTCGCGCCGCCCCTGGTCCTCGAAGGCCTGCCGGACGGATCGGTGCGGGGCACCGTCACCCTGACCATCCCGTACCAGGGGCCGCCCGGGCACGTCCACGGCGGCGTGTCCGCGCTCCTGCTCGACCACGTCCTCGGCGTCGCCAACGCCTGGGGTGGAAAGGCGGGCATGACAGCGCAGTTGAGCACCCGCTACCACCGCCCGACGCCGCTGTTCGAACCGCTCACCCTGACCGGGAAGCTGATCTCGGTCGACGGCCGCAAGATCACCACCGCCGGCGACATCCGGACCGCGGACGGCCAGGTGTGCGTCTCCGTCGAGGGACTGTTCGTCGACAAGTCCGTGCCCCGTCCACGATGACCCCGAACAGGAGCAGAACGTGACGTCACCGCAGCGTTTCGAGAACAAGGTCGTCTTCGTCACCGGCGCCGCCCGCGGACAGGGTCGCGCCGAGGCCGTCCGGTTCGCGTCCGAGGGCGCCGACGTCATCGCGATCGACGCCTGCACCGAATTCGCGTCCACGCCCTATCCCGGCGCCACCGAGGACGACCTGGCCGAGACGGTCCGGCTCGTCGAGTCGACGGGCAGGCGGATCGTCGCGGCAACCGCCGACGTGCGCGACTTCGGCGGCCTCTCGCGGGCACTCGCCGACGGCATCGACCGCCTGGGCCGCCTCGACGTCGTGATCGCGAACGCGGGCATCTGCTCGGGCGCGCTGTCGTGGGAGATCACCGCCGAGCAGTGGCAGGAGACGGTCGACGTCAACCTCACGGGAACCTTCCACACCGCGAAGGCGGCGATTCCGTACCTGATCGAACAGGGGGAGGGCGGCGCCGTCGTCTTCACCAGTTCGGTGTCCGGGTTGAAGGGCACCCCGTTCACGGGGCACTACGTCGCCACCAAGCACGGCATCACCGGGCTCGCCAAGACGATGGCGAACGAACTCGGAGAGCACCGCATCCGCGTCAACACCGTGCACCCGGCCGGGGTCGACACCGGCATGAAGATGCGCGACCTGCACCCGCTCATCGCCAAGTACGCGTCGACTCTCGGCTCGATCTACCAGAACACGCTGCCCTACACCATCACCCAGCCGGAAGACGTAGCCGCCGTCGTCGCCTGGGTGTGTTCCGACGAAGCGAAGTACATCACCGGGGCGCAGATCCCCGTCGATCTCGGCAACCTCATCCGCTGACGTTCGCCCGGTCTTCCCTCACCCGAATGCCGCGGGGGTGCAGTTCGACTGCACCCCCGCGGCGTTCGGCTGTCAAGCGGTGATGTCGCGGCGGACCATCTTGCCGGTCGCATTGCGGGGCAGCAGGTCCGTGCTGATCCGCCAGCGGGTCGGGACCTTGAAATACGACAGGCGATCGGCGGCGTAGTCCCGCAGTTCCGCCTCGGTGGTCACGGCACCCGGTTGCAACACGACCACGGCGGCCACCTCCTGCCCCAGATCCTCGTGGTGCACGCCGATCACCGCGCACTCGCGCACGTCGGGGTGCTCGTCGAGGCACTGCTCGATCTCGGTGGGATACACGTTCTCGCCGCCTCGCAGGATCAGATCCGAGCGACGTCCGGTCAGCCGGAGCCGGCCGTTCTCGACGAGCCCGAAGTCGCCGGTCCGGAGCCACCGGCCCGGGGCGATCGCGGCGGCGGTGGCGGCCTCGTCCTCCCAGTAGCCGAGCATCACGAACGGGCTGCGCACGCACACCTCACCCTCGACGCCGTCGGGCAGCCACTCCCCGTACGGGTCGCGGATCTCCATGCTCACGGTGATGATCGGGCGCCCCAGGGTTCCCGGGAACTGCTCGAGTTCGGGGGCGGTGGCGACGGCGATCGCGGTGCTGCACTCGGTGAGCCCGTAACTGTCGACGAGCGCGTTGCGCGCGAACGGCACCTTCTCGCGGAGGCGTTCCTTGAACGCGACCGACGACGGCGCGGAGGCCAGCGAGAACGACGTGAGCGACGACAGGTCGTACCGGTCGAGGTTCTCGTGCTCCACCAGTCGGGACGCCATGGTGGGCACCGCACCCCAGTTGGTGACGCGTTCCCGCTCGACGAGACGGAGCACGGCGTCGACGTCGAATCCACCCTGGTGCATGACGACGGCGCCGCCCGTCGCCAGCCGCGGGATCACCAGATTGTGCAGGCTCGCGATGTGGAACAGGGGAGACGTCAGGAGGTAGCGGAGCGGGCTCGGCACGGCCGGATCGACGGGCCGTCCACTGAATTCGCCGACCACGGCGTCGCTGAAGCGGTGGTAGTCGACGACGGCCAGGATGTTGCGCTGCGAGTGCAGCGCTCCCTTGGGCCTGCCGCTCGTGCCGCTGGTGTACAGGATGGCGGCGGGGTCGTCCTCGTCGACGTCGGCGTGTGGCATGGGGGAGCCCGCGTAGCGCGCGAAGATGCCGGGCAGATCCTCCTCCATCGTGAGGACGGGGACACCGGTGCCGACCGCGGCGAGCGTCTCGGCTCGCTTCGCGTCGGCGATCACCACGGTGGGGCGGCTGTGCGTCAGTCCGTACTCGACCTCCCGCGGAACCCACCAGCCGTTCAATCCGACGCTGATGGCGCCGAGTACCTGCGTGGCCCAGAACGCGACCACCCACTCCGGGGTGTTGGCGGCCAGGATCGCCACCCGGTCACCCTTCCGGACTCCGTGCTCCTCGCGCAGCGCCGTCGCCAGGGCGGCGACCGCGGCGGCGTGCTCGGTGTACGACATCCGGCGGTCGGCGGTCACCAGGTAGTCGCGGTCGCCCCAGCGCAGTGAGGTGGTGAGAAGTTCGCCCACCGAGCGTCCGCGGTTCTTCATCACCGGCATCCGGGTGCCGAGCACCGGTTCCTCGACGAGTTCGAACCGGCCACCGGGTCCGGTGAGGCGGGACATCACCTGATCCAGGAGCAACTGTGGATCTGTAGGGGCAGTCATCGGGGCGACCTTTCGTCCTCGGGCACTCGTACCGACACAAGATGGCACGCCGTGACGGGCGCCCGGACGTGGTTACCACTCAGCGAGACTGCCACGATCCGTGACATCCCGGCGCCGCTACGTTCGACAGCGAATCGCAGCTGGAGGAACTCTTATGACGATAGATCTCGACCCGCCCGCAGTGAAGGTCGATCCACTCGCCCCGGCCCGGCTCGGGCCGATCACTTTGCGTAATCGCGTGATCAAGGCGGCGACGTACGAGGGGCTGACCCCGAAGGGGCTGGTCACCGACGAGCTCATCGACTTCCATCGGCAGCCTGCCGCCGGGGGCGTGGGCATGACGACGGTCGCGTACTGCGCCGTCGCCGCGGACGGCCGGACGTCGCCCGGACAGATCCAATGGACCGACGAGACGATGCCGGGCCTGCGGAAGCTGACCGACGCCATCCACGACGAGGGCGCGGCCGTGTCGGCGCAGATCGGCCACGCGGGACCGGTCGCGGCCGCGAAGTACATCGGCTACCCCGCGCTGGGCCCGTCCCGCGCGTTCCGGATGACGACGCAGAACTTCTCCAAGCCGGCCACCGCCGCCGACATCACCCGGATCGTCGAGGCGCATGCGCACGCGGCCCGTCGTGCGGTGGACGCGGGGTTCGACGCCGTCGAGATCCATTTCGGTCACAACTACCTGATCAGCTCGTTTCTCAGTCCGAAGGTCAACAAGCGCACGGACGAGTACGGCGGGTCACTGGCGAACCGCGCCCGGTTCGCGCTCGAGACCGCCCGGGCCGTGCGCGACGCGGTGGGCGACCGGATCGCGATCCTTGCCAAGCTGAACATGGACGACGGTGTGCCCGGCGGCTTCTGGGTGGACGAGGCCATCCAGGTGGCGCAGTGGCTCGAACAGGACGGGTCGCTTGACGCGCTCGAGCTCACCGCAGGCAGTTCGCTGCTGAATCCGATGTATCTGTTCAAGGGCGACGCACCGCTCCGCGAGTTCGCCGCCGTCATGCCGCAGCCGACGAAACTGGGAATCCGGTTGGTCGGCAAGCACTTCCTGAAGGAATACCCCTACCGCGACGCCTACCTTCTCGAGGACGCCCGGCAGATCAGGGCCGCCGTGAAGATGCCGCTCGTGCTGCTCGGCGGCATCACCGGCAAGGCGACCATGGACCTCGCGATGGAGGAGGGCTTCCAGTTCGTGGCGGTCGCACGGGCACTGCTGCGGGAACCCGACCTCGTCAACCGCATCGCGGAGGAGAACCACAATCCCGGATTGTGCATTCACTGCAACAAGTGCATGACGGCGATCTACGGTGGCACCCACTGCGTGCTCCGGGCACAGTGAGCACGCAGGCCGTGTCGACAGGAGAACTGGAGTTGGAACGCACCACGATCGCCCGGATGCTGCTCGATCGGCTCGGCGACGACAGGCTGGGAATCCGTACCCGGGAACAGGATTGGACCTGGGACGAGGTCGTGCGCGAGAGTGCCGCGCGCGGGGCGATCGCGTCCTCGCTGCGCCGCGACGGCCCGTTCCACGTGGGCGTCCTGCTCGAGAACACCCCGGAGTTCCTGTTCTGGCTGGGCGGGGCGGCCCTCGCAGGCGCCACCGTCGTCGGCATCAACCCGACCCGCCGCGGGGCGGAACTCGAGGCCGAGATCCGGTACGTCGACTGCCAGCTGATCGTGACGGACACCGCGGGGAAGGCGCAGCTCGCGGGTCTGGACCTCGGGCTGTCCGAGGACCGGTTCCTGCTGGTCGATCAACCCGCCTACACGGGCCTCGTCGCGGCCCACGCCGTGGAGCACCCGGCCCAGGACCCCGCGCTCGACCCGTGGACGCTGTTCCTGCTGCTCTTCACGTCCGGCACCACCGGCACGTCGAAGGCGGTGCGGTGCAGCCAGGGCCGCCTCGCCCGGCTGGCGTACGCGAACAGAGCCAAGTACGGGCACGTGCGCGAGGACGTCGACTACTGCTGCATGCCGCTGTTCCACGGCAACGCGCTGATGGCGCTGTGGGCACCGGCGCTCGCCGTCGGCGCCACCGTCTGCCTGCCGCGCAAGTTCTCCGCATCCGGATTCCTGCCCGACGTCCGATTCTTCGGTGCCACGTTCTTCACCTACGTCGGCAAGGCGCTGGCCTACCTGATGGCCACCCCGGAGCAACCCGACGACCGGGACAACACGCTGGTCCGCGGTTTCGGGACGGAGGCGTCCCCGGAGGACAAGACCGAATTCGTGCGCCGGTTCGGCGCCGAACTGTACGAGGGATACGGCTCGAGCGAGGGCGCCGGTTCGGTGACGCTCGACCCGCACGCCCCCGAGGGTGCGCTCGGCAGGCCCGCGAACGAGAACATCGTCATCGTCGACCCCGACACTCTCGCGGAGAAGGCCCGGGCGCGGATCGACGAGCACGGCCGGGTACTCAACCCGGACGAGGCGATCGGCGAGATGATCGACAAGGCCGGCGCGGCCCGGTTCGAGGGCTACTACAAGAACGAGGACGCGATCGCCGACCGGATCAGGCACGGCTGGTACTGGACGGGCGACCTCGGGTACGTCGACGAGGCCGGCTTCATCTACTTCGCGGGCAGGAAGGGCGACTGGATCCGGGTGGACGGCGAGAACACCTCGGCGTTGATGGTGGAGCGAATTCTGCGCCGCCACCCGAAAGTGATCGCCACCGGCGTGTACGCCGTCCCCGACCCGAGGTCGGGTGATCAGGTGATGGCCGCGGTGGAGGTGTCGGACCCGGCCGATTTCGATCCGGCGGAGTTCGCCGCGTTCATCGCCGGCCAGGACGACCTGGGCACGAAAGCGGCCCCGCGGTTCGTCCGGGTGTCGACGGACCTGCCGGTGACCGGATCGAACAAGGTGCTCAAGCGAACCCTGCAGGAACAGCGCTGGCGGTGCGACGATCCGATCTTCCGGTGGGTGGGACGTGGTATTCCCGAGTACCGCGAGATGACCGACAGTGAGAAGGCCGCGCTGGAGCAGGAGTTCCATACGCACGGCCGGCAACGATTCCTGCACGTGTGACGGTGAGGGTGACATGAAACTGGGTGTGGTGATTCCCGTCGAGCTGGGACGGGCCGGTGAGCCCGAGTGGATACTCGAATTCGCCAGGGCCGCGGAATCACTCGGATTCGACGAGATCTCCGCCGTCGAGCACTCGGTCGTCATCGCGGACACGGAGAGCGAATACCCGTATTCGCCGACCGGGAAGTCGCACCTGCCCGACGACTGCAGCCTGCCGGACCCGCTGGAACTGCTGTCGTTCGTCGCCGGCGCCACGACGACCCTTGGGCTCGCGACGGGAGTGCTGGTACTGCCCAACCATCACCCGGTGGTGCTGGCGAAACGCCTCGCCACCCTCGACCGGCTTTCGGGGGGACGCCTGCGCGTCTGCCTCGGTCTCGGCTGGATGCGGGAGGAGATCGAGGCGTGCGGCGGCGACTTCGACCGGCGCGGCGCGGTGGCCGACGAGGCGATCGTTGTGATGCGGGCGCTGTGGTCAGGCACCACCGCGGTCGATTTCAAGGGCGAGTACTTCTCCTTCCGCGGCGCGCAGAGTTGGCCCAAACCACAGCGGGATTCGGGCGTGCCGCTGTTCATCGGCGGTCACAGCCCGGCCGCCGCACGCCGCGCCGGGAGGCTCGGCGACGGGTTCCAGCCCCTCGGCCTCGCCGGCGACGACCTGAATCGGGCGATCGCCCGGATGCGGGCCGCCGCGGCAGACGCGGGCCGCGACCCCGCCGACGTCGAACTCGTGCTGGGCGCCACGCTGCCCCGGCTGGACGAGGCGAAACTCGACCGGTCCCGGGACCTGGGCGCGAACCGGCTCGTCCTGTCGGCGTCCCGGCACGCGCAGTCGCTGGACCAGGTCGTCGACGAGATGGCCGCGTGCTCGTCCCGGCTGGGACTCAGTCCGGCACGGTGACCGGCACGTCCTCGCTGAAGTCGACGATCAGTTCGCGCCGGGCGAACCGCCACCCGGAGTCGCCGAGCACGTAGCGGTCGTGGTAGCGCAACGCGATCCGGTTGTCACGGTAGCCGTTTCGGCCGGAGTAGACGTGATGCGCCGTGCAGTACGTCTCACCCGACGCCGTCGACCCGTCCACGTCGAGCACCTGCTGGTGGACGACGTGCCGGGTGGAATGGAGATGTGTGACGGCGTCCACGACGGCGGACGCGAGCACGTCACTGCCGCGCAGTTCCGTCGCCGCGCCGGTGCCCGTCAACGCGGGCGGGAGGACGAACGTCGCGTCCGGATCGAACAGCGCCGCGAGCGTCGCCGCCTCGCGCCGGTCGACGGCCCGCGCGTAGTGGGCGGTGAGTTCGGTGAGAGCGAATTCGGTGGCCATTGCACCATTCCAGCGGACGCCTGGCATCGGCGACAGCCGCCTCCCGGTGACCGAGACACCGGCACCGGGGTGGGGGAGTGCTGGTTAGCGTCCAGAACACACGTGGCGACAGCCACGCACAGGCATGAGGAGATCGCCGATGGATCTGAGGGAATCGCCCGCGCAGCGGGAACTCCGGCGGGAATTGCGCGCCTACTTCGCGGCGCTGCTGCCGGAGGAGAAGCGGCGCGTCGCAGGTGAGGAGGGTGTCGGCGGCGAACACTTCCGCGACATCGTGCGCCTGCTGGGCAAGGACGGCTGGCTCGGTGTCGGCTGGCCGGTGGAGTACGGCGGGCAGGGGCGGTCGATCGAAGACCAGTTCGTGTTCTTCGACGAGGTGCAGCGGGCCGGGTTGCCGTTCCCGTTCGTCACCGTCAACACCGTCGGGCCCACGCTGATGAAGTACGGCACCGAGGAGCAGAAGGCGCGGTTCCTGCCCGGCATTCTCGCCGGTGACATCGTGTTCGCCATCGGCTACACCGAACCGGAAGCCGGAACCGACCTCGCCTCGCTGCAGACCCGGGCCGTGCGCGACGGGGACTCGTGGATCGTGGACGGCAACAAGATCTTCACCAGCGGCGCCAACACCGCCGACTACGTGTGGCTGGCGTGCCGCACCGATGCGGACGCCCCGAAACACAAGGGCATCTCGATCCTCATCGTCCCCACCGACGACCCCGGCTTCAGCTGGTCGCCCATCCACACCGTGGGAGGGCTGACGGTCACGTCGACGTACTACAGCGGGATCCGGGTCGGCGATCAGGACGTCGTGGGCGACGTCCACGGCGGGTGGCAGCTGATCACCGCGCAACTCAACCACGAACGGATCGGGCTCGCGGCGCTCGGCGGCCGCACGCTGGGGCTGTGGCACCAGGTCCTGGACTGGGCGCGGGAGAACGGTGCGCTCGACCTTCCCTGGGTGCAGATGGACTTCGCCCGCACCCACGCCAAGCTCGAAGCGATGCGACTGCTGAACTGGAAGATGACCGCGGCGGTCGCGCGGGACAGTTTGTCGGGCGCCGACGCCGGCGCCACCAAGACGTACGGCACCGAAACCCACGTCGACGTCTACCGCACGCTGCTCGGGATCCTCGGTGCCGCCGGACGGCTGCGCCCCGGCTCACCGGGAGCGGTCCTCGCGGGCCAGATCGAGCAGATCTCGCGACAGAGCGTGGTGAACACGTTCGGCGGCGGCGTCAACGAGGTGCTCCGCGACATGGTCGGCACCCTCGGCCTCGGCCTGGTGCGCGAGAAGAGGGTGAAATGAGCGAACTCCTCACCCGGCTGCGCGCCTTCGAGGGACGGACGATCGTCCCGGCCGCCTGGGGTCCCGACCCGGTGAATACCCCCATGATCCGGCACTGGGCCGAGACGATGGGGGACACGAACCCCGTCTACCTCGATGACGATGCCGCACGCGCCACCGGCCGCTCCGGTGCCGTCGCGCCCGCCCAGATGCTGCAGGTGTGGACGATGCGCACCTACGCCGACAAGATGTCCGGCGCCGACCCGTCACCCGTCTGGACGGAGTTGATCGCCACCCTCGACGAGGCCGGTTTCACGTCCGTCGTCGCCACGGACTCCGACCAGGAATTCTTCGCCGAACTGCGCCCCGGCGACCGGGTGAGCACGACCGAGGTGGTCGAGTCCGTCTCCGCGGAGAAGCAGACCGGCCTCGGCGCCGGGCATTTCGTCACCACGCTCAAGACGTACCGCAACGGCGACGGCGAGATCGTCGGCACCCAGCGGTGGCGGACACTCCGCTTCCGGCCCGCCGAAGGCCCGGCCCCGCGCGCCCTGCGCCCGCGGCCCGCCCTCAACGAGGACAACGCCTTCTGGTTCGCGGCTGCCCGCGAGCACCGTCTGGTCATCCAGCGGTGCGCAGCCTGCGGGGTGCTGCGGCACCCGACCGGACCGATGTGCGGGGAGTGCCGCTCCACCGACTGGGACACCGTCGACGCGTCGGGTCGGGGCACCGTCTACACGTTCGTCGTCAACCACCACCCGAAAATCGACGCCTTCGACTACCCCCTCGTCGTCGCGGTGATCGAACTCGAGGAGGGCACCCGGCTGATCGCCAACATGACGGGCGTCGAACCGGCGGACGTGCACATCGGAATGCCGGTGGCACTGGACTGGATCGACGCCGACCCGGAACTCACACTCCCCGCGTTCCGGCCCGCTACACGGGAGGAGAACTGATGGACTTCACATTCGGCGAGGAGCAGGAGGCGGTCCGCGGACTGGCCGCGGACGTGTTCGCCGCCAAGTCGCGACCCGAACGGATCAAGGAGGTCGAGTCGACCGCCGACCGGATCGACCGGGAACTGTGGCGCGAACTCGCCACCACTGGTCTGCTCGGCATCGCCCTGCCCGAGAACCTCGGGGGCGGCGGCGCGGGGCTCGCGGAACTGTACGTGCTGCTCGAGGAGCAGGGCCGGAACGTGGCCCCGGTTCCCCTGTGGCCGCAGGTGCTCGGCGCGCTCGCGATCGTCGAGTTCGGGACGCCCGCCCAACGCGACGCCCTGGTGCCGGCGGCGGCGGACGGCAGCGGGATCCTCACCGTCGCCCTCGAGGAGTTCGGAGCGCATGCCGCTAGTGAACCGTCGACGACGGCACGCGAGGTGGACGGCCGGTGGCACGTGCACGGTGTCAAGGCCGCGGTGCCGGTGGCGCATGTCGCCGAACACCTCGTCGTCTCCGCGGCCACGGACAGCGGCCCGGCACTGTTCCTGGTGCACCCGGAATCCGCGGGAGTGACTGCGCAGCAGGCGGAGTCGACCACCCACGAGATCTGCGCCAACGTCACGTTCGACGGGGCGCCGGCGGAGCCGCTCGGTCCTGCGGACGGCGCCGCGGTGCGGTGGCTGCTCGACCGGGCGGAACTCGCGGTCGCCGCCCTGCAACTGGGCGTGGGCGAGGGCGCGGTCCGTCAGGCCGTCACCTACCTCAACGGACGCACCCAGTTCGGCCGCCCGCTCGCGACGTTCCAGGCCGTCACCCATCAGCTCGCGGACTGCTACATCGACCTCGAGGCCATGCGGGTGACGCTCTGGCAGGCGGTCTGGCTCCTCGGGAGCGGGGAGGATCCGGGAACCGCCGTGCCGGTGGCGAAATGGTGGGCCACCGACGGCGGTCAGCGGGTCGTCCACCGCACCCAGCACGTGCACGGCGGGATCGGCGTCGACACCGACTACCCCGTGCACCGGCACCTGCTGTGGGGCAAACAGCTCGCCGCCACACTCGGCGGCGCCTCCTCCGACCTGGCACGTCTGGGCGCGCTACTGGCGGCCGGCGTCGAGGTGGTCGCATGACCGCGACCGTCGGCGCCCCGACCTACGAGACCGTGCAGATCGGCGACCGGCTGCCGGAACTGGTGATTCCGCTGACCCGCACCCTGATCGTCGCCACCGCCCTCGCCACCCGTGATTTCCAGGACGTCCACCACGACCCGGCCCTCGCGGTGGAGCGGGGATCGAAGGATGTGTTCATGAACATCCTCACCACCAACGGGCTGGTGGGGCGGTTCGTCACCGACTGGGCCGGCCCGCACGCGTCGCTGCGCCGCATCGCGGTGCGGCTCGGCGCCCCCAACTACCCCGGCGACGAGATGACCCTGACCGGTGAGGTGGTCGCGAAGGACGACGGTCTCGTGACCGTGAAGATCCGCGGCGCCAACAGCCTCGGCGACCACGCCACCGGCACCGTCGTCGTCGCCCTGCCTGCACGAGGAGACCTGTGACCAGCCCCCTGTCGGGCGCCGCCGCCATCGTCGGCATCGGTGCCACCGAATTCTCCAAGCACTCGGGACGCAGCGAACTGCAATTGGCGTGCGAGGCGATCGTCGCTGCGCTCGCCGATGCGGGCATCGACCCGTCCGAGGTGGACGGACTGTCCACGTATACCGCCGAAACCAACGGTGAGGTACTCGTCGCCCGCAACACGGGCATCGGCGAGCTGAAGTTCTTCTCCCGCATCGGCTACGGCGGCGGGGCTGCGTGCGCCACCGTCCAGCAGGCGGCCATGGCCGTGGCGACGGGTATCGCGGACGTCGTCGTCTGCTACCGCGCGTTCAACGAACGGTCCGGTGTGCGTTACGGACTGGGGCAGCACGATCGCCCGATGGACAGCACCGCGGACCGGGCCGCCTACGCCTGGCTGACCCCGCAGGGACTGTCGACGCCCGCCCAGTGGGTGGCGATGTTCGCCCGCCGGTACATGCACCGGTACGGCGCCACCAGCGAGGACTTCGGCCGGGTCGCGGTCGTCGCCCGCAAGCACGCCGCCGTCAACCCCGCCGCGTGGTTCCACGGGCGGCCCATCACACTCGACGACCATCAGCAGTCGCGGTGGATCGCCGAACCGCTGCACCTGCTGGACTGCTGCCAGGAAACCGACGGCGGCCAGGCCCTCGTCGTGGTCTCCGCCGAACGCGCCAACGATCTGCGCACCACCCCGGCGATGATCAAGGCCGCCGCGCAGGGGTCCGGCAAGGACCAGCACATGATGGCAAGCTACTACCGGCCCGACATCACCGGAATACCCGAAATGGGCCTCGTCGGCAGGCAACTCTACGGGCAGAGCGGTCTCGCATCGGACGACATCTCGGCGGCGATCCTCTACGACCACTTCACCCCGCTCGTCCTGCCGCAACTCGAGGAACTCGGGTTCTGCGACCCCGGCGACGCGAAGGACTTCATCCGGGACGGCAACCTCGAAATCGGCGGCCGCCTCCCGTCCAACACGCACGGCGGGCAGATCGGCGAGGCCTACCTGCACGGCGTCAACGGCATCGCGGAGGCGGTCCGCCTGATCCGCGGAACGTCGACGACACAACCGGACGGCATCGGCAACGTGCTGGTGACCGCGGGCACCGCCGTGCCCACCAGTGGCCTGATCCTGGGCAGAGAGGACTGATCATGACGACAACCGAGCGCACGACGGCAGGAGCGTGGCGAGGCGCGGACCTCGGCACCCGCACCGTGAGTTACGACGAGCGCGACGCCATCCTGTACGCACTGTCGGTGGGTGCGACGGCCACCGAACTGGACCTCGTCTTCGAGGAGCGTCTGCGGGTGCTGCCCACGTTCGCGCTCACCCTCGCCCAGTGGGCGCCGGACGCACTCGGATCGCGGGGCGCCTTCGACACGAAGACGGCGCTGCACGGATCGCAGGAACTGACGGTGCTCGCGCCGCTTCCGCGCCGCGGCGAGATCGCGTTGTCGGCGTCCGTCGGCGAGGTGTGGGACAAGGGTTCGGCGGCGGTGTTCGACGTGCGCGTCGAATCCGAGTACTTCGTCGCCACGTGGTCGCTGTTCGCGCCGGGCGCCGGCGGGTTCGGCGGCGATCGCGGTCCCGCGAAACCGTCTCGGCCCGAGGGTGAACCGGCCGTGCAGCGCGTGCTGCACACCGCGGAGAACCAGGCGGCACTGTACCGGCTGACCGGCGACCGGCACCACATCCACATCGATCCGGCGGCGGCCGAGCGGATCGGGCAGCCCCGGCCGATCATGCACGGCCTGTGCACCCTCGCCGCGAGCGCGCTGGAACTCGCGCGGGCGCTGGACGTGCACCCCGCCGACCTCGCGCGGCTCGAGGGACGGTTCGCCGCGCCGGTCTACCCGGGCGACACGCCGTCGTTGCGGGCGTGGGGCGACGCGCGTGACGCGTCGTTCGAACTGGTCCGAGACGACGCGCCGGTGATCGCAGGCGCCCGCGCCGAGTTCGGCTGACCGCACGTCGGGATTTCACCGCCGAATGTCACACCGGTGCAGGACAACCGGGGTGACATTCGGCGCGGACGTCAGGAGTGGGTCGCGAGGTACCGCGCGGGGTATTCGCCGCCGCCGTGAACGGCGAGATCGGCGCCGTTGACGTACGACGCCTGCGCGCTCGCCAGGAACAGGCAGGCGTCCGCGATGTCGGACGGCACCGCCATCCGCCCCATCGGAAGGGTGCGGGTGACGGCGGCGCCGCCGTCCTCCCCGTAGACGGACGCCGCGCTCTCGGTGCGGATGAGTCCCGTCGTGATGTGGTTGATGCGGACCTTCGGAGCCCATTCGAGCGCAAGCGCTTTCGTCAGCACGAGCAGGCCGGCCTTCGCGGCGCTGTACGCGGCGGTGCCGGGTTGCGGATCGTGGGCCGAGACGCTGCCGATGTTGACGATCGCGCCGCCGTCGGACTGCTGCTGCATCACCGCGTTCGCGGCCTGGGCGACGGTGAAGGGAGCCAGCAGATTCAGCGCGACGATCTTCTCGACGAAGCGCGGCGACACGGTGGCGGCGTCGGCGTCGGGCGACCCACCCGCGTTGTTGACGAGGACGTCGAGGCGGCCGAATCGGGCGACGGCGTCGTCGATCAGTCCGGCGGCGTCGGCGTGGTCGCGAACGTCGGTCGCGCGGAACGCGGCGGTGCGATCACCGTGTGCGGGCAGGGTGTCCGGCGCGGACCGGCCGCACACGAGCACGTTCGCACCCGCGGCGAGAAACGCTTCGGCGACGACGAAACCGATGCCCTTGGTGCCGCCGGTCACGACGACGGCGCGGCCACGGAAATCGAGAGGATGGGGATGTGTCACGGGGAGACCTTCGGAGTGAGGAGCGCGGGGAGATCCGGCGCTCGGCGGTGATCAGTGAATACGCAAGACCAAGCAATTGCTTGGTTCGATAGTAGGGGAACGGGAGCGGACATGAACACACTCGACGGCAAGGTCGCGCTGATCACGGGTGCGGGGCAGGGCATCGGGCAGGGCATCGCCCTCGCCCTCGCGCGGGAAGGGGCAGCCATCGCGGTCGCCGGACGCACGGAGTCGAAACTGCACGACACGTGCGAGCGACTGTCCGCGATCGGCGCCCGCAGCACACCGGTGGTGTGCGACGTCAGCAGGCGCGAGGACATCGCGTCCGCCGTCGAGCGGACCGTGGACGCGTTCGGCGGCGTCGACATCCTGGTCAACAACGCCAACGACTGCTCACCGGGACCGATCCTGTCGGTGATCGACGAGGAGTACGAGCGGTCGTTCGCGACGGGACCGCTCGCGACGCTGCGGATGATGCAGTCGTGCCACCCGCATATGGTCGCGCGCGGCGGCGGCGTGATCGTCAACCTCGTCACGTCGGCGGCCGTCCGCTGGGACGCGAGCAACTACGGGGCGTACGGCTCGATCAAGGAGGGCATGCGTTCGCTGACCAGGTCGGCGGCCTGCGAGTGGGGCCGGGACGGGATCCGGGTGCTGTCCGTCGCCCCGCACGCGAAGAGTCCGGCGCTCGAACGGTGGATGGACCGGAATCCGGACGAGGCGGCGGAGTTCGTGGCGGGTATCCCCCTCGGACGGGTCGGTGACGCCGAATCCGACATCGGGCGCGCCGTCGTGTTCCTCGTGAGCGACGACGCCGGCTACCTCACCGGGGCGACGATCCCGCTGGACGGCGGGCAGTCGCGGTGGGGGTGACTGCGACGATCCGGGTCCCGCCCAGCGGGAAGACCCGCGGCCGCCGCCGCCGACCTGCAGTAGTTTCGACAGGATCGAGTTACCGTAGCGAGAGGGCACCGTCGCGATGACGACCGTTGAAACACCACGCAGTTCGCGATCAGTAGTGGTCACCGTGGCCGCCGTCGTGGAGGAGACGTCCGACGCCCGTTCGCTGGTGTTCGACGTCCCCGACGAGCGCAGGCACGAATTCGCCTACAAGCCCGGGCAGTTCCTGACACTGCGTATCCCGAGCGATCGCACGGGATCGGTCGCCCGGTGCTATTCGCTGGCCAGTTCGCCGTTCACCGACGACCTGCCGAAGGTGACGATCAAGCGCACCGCGGGCGGATACGGTTCGCACTGGTTGTGCGACAACGTCGGCGTCGGCGACCGCATCGAGGTGCTGCCACCCGCCGGAGTGTTCACTCCGGCGAGTCTGGACGAAGACCTGATCCTGTTCGCCGCGGGCAGCGGAATCACCCCGGTGATGTCGATCCTCAAATCGGCGCTGAGTGAGGGGACCGGGAAAGTCGTTCTCGTGTACGCGAACCGGGACGAGAAGTCGGTGATCTTCGCCGACGAGTTGCGGGACCTCGCCGCCCGCCACGAACACCGGCTGACCGTCGTGCACTGGCTCGAGAGCGTGCAGGGCCTGCCGACGCCGCGGCAACTGGCGAACCTGTCGGACCGGTTCCGGGACCACCGGGCCTATATGTGCGGACCGCGCCCCTTCATGGAGGCGATCCACGAGTCGCTCGCACTCGCCGGCGTCCCCCGGGAGAGGGTGCACGCCGAGGTGTTCACCTCACTGACGGGTGATCCGTTCGCCGAGATCGTCGTCGACGCACTGGAGGACACGGAACCGGGAACGGCGTCGACGGTCGAGGTACAACTCGACGGCGAAGCGCACAACCTGAGCTGGCCGCGCCAGGCGACACTCGTCGACGTCATGCTCTCCACGGGACTCGACGTCCCGTACTCGTGCCGCGAAGGTGAATGCGGTTCCTGCGCATGCACGGTCGTCGAGGGCGAGGTGGACATGGACAACGCGTCGATCCTCGACCCCGAGGACATCGCGAGCGGCTACATCCTCGCGTGCCAGGCCCGCCCCGTCAGCGAGCACCTGCGGATCGAGTTCTGACCGGGTGGCTACTTCTCCGTCTGCGCCGCCGCGGCCCGGGCATTCAGGTCCTCGAGGCGGATCGGGTACCGCGGCGGGTGATCGACGATCACCTCCCGGGTGACGGCGAGGTCGCGGCCGACGTGCAGCAGTTCGCCCGACTGCAATGGCGTCCACCCGGGGTCCTCGTCCATCTGCTCACTCGCCACGACCACCGCCGGACGCTCGGAGAGGTGTTCGGACCTGGCCCGGATCCGGCCGGGGGTGCTCGCGTGCTGGAGGTGGCGGCCACCGCTCGGACCGCCCGCGCGCCGCTCGAGGAAGAGTAGGTCGTGGGTGTCCGGGTAGCGCAGCGCCCACAGTTCGCCGGGAGTGGTCAGCAGGATGTTGAGCGCGTAGATCGGCACGTTGTCGGCCAGCCACCGGGCGGCGGCGGTGATGCCGGCCGTGACGTCGCCGCCGCTCCTGCCGATGTGCTGCGTCACGAGCGCGAAGACCCGTTCCGAGTCGGTGTCGCCGTGAACGAGAGCGAGATCGGAGCCCAGTTCCGCCTCGAGCTTCGGCAGGTCCTCGACCACGCCGTTGTGGGCGAACACGCGACCGTTCTGGGCGAACGGATGGGTGTTCTGCGGAAGTAGTTCACCGGTGGTCGCGAAGCGGATGTGGGCGACGAACGTGGCCGAGTACCGGTGCTTCGCCTCCTGCGCGAATTCCGCGTCCTCGTACGCGGCGAGCGGTTGCTTCTCCACCAGCGGCGTCCCGTCTTCCGCGAACGTGCCGAGGCCGGTGCCGTCCGGTTCGCGGTGACTCTGCTGCGCCAGACTGTCCGGGGCGTCCAGCAGCCAGAACGACGCGCGAACGCGGTGCGGGGCGGCGGACAACCCGAACAATCGGCACATGACTTCCCTCTCGGGTGGGACGGATCAGCGGTAGTCCGGGTTGGCGAAATCGGGACGGCACCCGGCGTCCCACTCCGAACGTTGATTTCCGTACACGGGGAACCCGCCTGCCTTCTTCAGCATCGCGGCGACGTGCATCAGGTTGTACGTCATGAACGTGGTGTTGCGGTTGGTGAAATCGTTCTCCGGGCCGCCCGACCCCTCGTCGAGATACGACGGTCCGGGACCCGCTTCACCGATCCATCCGGCGTCGGCCTGCGGCGGGATCACGTATCCGAGATGCTGGAGGCTGTAGAGGATGTTCATCGCGCAATGCTTGACCCCGTCCTCGTTGCCGGTGATCAGGCACCCGCCTGCCCGCCCGTAGTACGCGTACTGGCCGTGGTCGTTGAGCAGCGACGAGCACCCGTACAGCCGCTCGATCACCTGCTTCGTGACGGAACCGTTGTCGCCGAGCCAGATCGGGCCCGCCAGCACCAGGATGTCGGCGTCCAGCACACGCCGGAACAGTTGTGGCCATTCGTCGCTCGGCCACCCGTGCTCGGTCATGTCCGGGTAGACGCCGGTCGCGATGTCGTGGTCCACCGCCCGGAACTGGTCGACCGAGACGCCTTCCTTCTCCATCAGGCCGACACTGCGGTCGATCAACCCCTGGGTGTTGCTCACATCGGGAGACCGCTTGAGGGTGCAGTTGACGAACAAAGCGCGCAGACCACTGAACCGTGGCCCGTCCTGCGGCGATGGATCGGTCATCAGTCCACGATATGCCGCGGCGGTTCCTCTTCGTGGCGGAAGCGGCGAGAGGTCGCCGCTAGCTCTCGATCGGCGTCGCCGTCTCCAGTGCCGCGGCCAGGAACTCCGCCGGAACCTCCGGCCAGTCGGACTGCCACCGGCCCGCCAGCCTGTCCTCGAGGAGTGCAGTCAGCACGGGCACCATGCGCGGCCCGCCGTCGATCAGATAGCGCACGAAGCCGATTCGCACACACGTCGCGGCGATGGACGCCAGCACCGACTTCGCTTCGTCGACCCGGCCCGCCGCGACCAGGCACGCGACGAGCAGGCGATTGGCCTGCATGGCCGCCCTCGGCCTGCGCTCCTGTTCGACCCGGCGCACCCACTCCTCCGCGCGGCGACACGCGACGTCCGGCTCGACCGCCAACTGCTTCCGGATCTCGGTGGCGTCGTCGAGCTGCGCGATGATCTCGGCGAAACCGAAATCGGGTTCCCGGGTGGGTTTCCCGGCAGTGGGCGGCGGCTGCGGCGAGGCGGGCAGTCCGAGCCGGACCCGTTCGTTCTCGACCCGGGCGCGCAGCCGGGGGAGTCCCAGCGCCGCCGCCGCGGACGCACCCTCGTCGAGGTGCCGGGCAGCGGACGCGACGTCCCCGCGCGCCGCCTTCAGCCGGGCGCCCGTGACGAACCGGGCGATCATGAAATCGACGATGCCGGCCTCGGGCCCCAGTTCGTAGCTCTCGTCGAGAAGTCGTTCGGCTTCGTCGAGATGACCCAACTCGTACATCAACTCGCCCAGCAGCGCCCCCGCGAGACGTGCGGCGTGCGAGTGCGGGCCCACCCCTTTCGTCGCGGTCTGCACGGCCAGCCGGAAGTTGTCCTCGGCTGCGGTGATATCGAGTTGCTCCAACGCGGCGATACCGGCGAAGCAGTAGCCGTACATCTTGCTGAACGGACCGACGGTCCGCTGGTGATATCCGGTGGCCCACTCCTGCAGGCGGCGCGCCTCCACGAAATCGAACTGGGCGATCGCGACCGCGGAGGCGAGATTGGACCCCGCCGAGACCACCCACGCGCGTAGGGTTTCCGGACGGGCCAGACATTCCGCGATCAGGTCGGGCACCCCGGCGACGCGATCGGACGACACCGCGATCACGGCCCGGACGATGTCGGCCTCCACCCGGATGTCCGCCTGCTCGGATTCGCTCAGTGCCGAGGACTCGAGGCCCGACGCGACGAGCGACAGTGCCTGCAGCGCCGGCGCCACCCGCTGCAGCAGGATGTTCGCCCACGCGACCGCGATCTGGATACGCGGACTGGACTCGACCAGCGACTGCGGCAGCTTGTCGACCAGGCCGAGCAGCGCGACCATCCGCGAATGCTCCACCAGGTACATGCCCTGCTCCTCGACCACCGCGACGGCCACGTCGCGATCGCCCGCCGCCAGCGCGTGATCCACTGCGTCGCTGACGTAGTGGTGATCGGCGAACCAGTGCGCGGCCGCACGGTGCAGATCCGCGACGCGCGACGGATGATCGCGCTCGAGCCGTCGGCGGAGGTATTCGGCGAACAGGTGGTGGTACTCGAACCACTCCCGGTCCTCGTCGAGGCTGCGCAGGAACAGGTCGCGCGATTCGACCTGCTCGAGCAGGGCCTGACCGCGGGGCACGTTCGCCAGCACGCACGCGAGTTCGCCGCACACCCGCTCGGTGATGGACGTGGCCAGCATGAAGTCGAGCAGCGCAGGCTCGAGAGTGCTGAGCACGTTCTCCGCCAGGTACTCGCCGATCGCGTGGTGGCGGCCCGACATGTGCCGGATGAGGTCGCCGGGATCGTCGCGATCGCGCAGCGACAGGGACGCCAGTTGCAGCGCCGCCACCCACCCGTCCGTGGTCTCCTCCAGCGCCTCCACGTCGGAGTCGTCGAGGTGCAGTCCGCCGAGGTCGACCAGGAATCGCTGCGACTCCGTGAGGTCGAAACGCAAAGCCACGGAGTCGATTTCGACGAGCTCGTCACGCACCCGCATCTTGGCGAGTGGAAGTCCCGCCTGGCTACGGCTGCTCACCACCATCTGCAGGTGATGGCAGCCGTTCTCCAGGATGAAGTCCATCGCCGCGATCGTGTCCGAAGACGTGACACGGTGCCAGTCGTCGATCATCACCACCACGTGGCGCCTGCTGTCGTGGACCTGATTCACCAGCGACGTCAGCACGTACCGTTCCGCATCGGCGCCGTTCTCGTCGAGCGCCTGCCCCAGTTCGTCCGCCAGCGTCGGCTCGGCCCGGCGGATCGCCTCGACGAGGTGGGACAGGAACCAGACGACGTTGTTGTCGTCGTTGTCCACCGTCAACCAGGCGACGGCGGCGCCGTCCTCGATGAGGACGTCGCGCCACTGGGCCGCGACCGTGCTCTTCCCGAACCCGGCGGGTGCGTGGATGAGCGTCAACCGCCGCCGCTGGCCCAGCCGGAGCAGATCCAGGAGGCGGGTGCGCTCCACCAGGGAACGCATCGGGGTCGGCGGCCGGAAGCGGGCGGCGGCGCTCGGCGGGGTGGCACCCGACCGCCGCCGGTAGCTGCGACTGCGCCCGGACTGCGTGGTCGGCGTCGAACTGTGCTCGGTGCGAGGGAACTCGTCCGCCGCGGCGGGGAGCGCCATCTCGTCGACGTCGAGTCCGTGCCTGCGTTCGATGTCGCGGAGTTCCTGGCCGAATTCCGCTGCAGATTCCGGTCGGTCGGTCGGTTCCTCGGACATGGCCCGCTCGATGGCCGAGCACACGTCGTCGGGAATGTCCTCGCCGCGCAGATCCGGAACGGGTTGCGTGGCGATGCGGAGGAACTGCGCGACAAGCCGCTCCCCACTGCGCCGCTCGAAAGCGGCGTGACCGGTGAGCAGGCAGAACAGGGCGGCGCCCAGGCTGTACACGTCGGAGGACGCGGACGGCGCGTCGCCGCGCAGGACCTCCGGGGCCGTGAACGCCGGCGAACCGGTGATCATGCTCGACGTGGTCTCGAACCCCCCCGAGACGCGCGCGATGCCGAAATCGGTGAGTTGCGGTTCGCCGTATCCGGTGAGCAGGATGTTCGCGGGCTTCACGTCGCGGTGCAGGGTGCCGAGCCGGTGCGCCGTCTCCAGGGCGCCCGCCAACTTCACGCCGACGCGCAGCGTTTCACTCCACGGCAGCGGCCCTTCACGGCGAATCCAGGCGTCCAGCGAGTTGCGCGAGTGATACGGCATCACGATGTATGGCCTGCCACTGCGCGTCACGCCGGACTGCAGGATGTCGACGACGTGCGGATGCCCCGACAATTTTCCCATCGCACGCTGCTCGCGCAGGAAACGTTCCCGATCTTCCCCGTCCAGATCGGAGGACAGCACCTTGATCGCGACCGTGCGGTCGAGGGCCGTCTGCAGGCAGCGGTACACGACCCCGAACCCTCCCCGGCCGATCTCGCGGGCGTCGTCGAATCCTTCCGAAGACAGCTCCGCGACGATGTCGGTCACGACGATCCGCTTGGTAGCCTGCGGATCCGAGTCGGTCGGCCCGGAACTGCTTTCCGGGTGTCGTGGCACACTCAATGAAATCACCTTCTCGGTGCACTGACGCCAGCATATCGCGGACGTGCGACACGGAGAGCGGTGTTCGAGAACGAGTAGACCCGAGGAGAATTCGACGGTGACGGATACCGGCATTGCGACAGCGCGCACGACCCCGGCCGAGCGCACCCTGGCCCAGCTGCTCGACGCGCGAATCAGTTGCCGGGCATACCTGCCCGAGCAGGTGCCGCACGACGTGATCGAGAGGATCCTCGAGCTCGCCCAGCAGACGCCGTCGTGGTGCAACACGCAGCCGTGGCAGGTCGCGATCACCGAGGGGGAGGGCACCGAGCGGTTCCGTGCCGGGCTGGCGGAGTACGTCCGCACCCACCCGCAGGAGTCCGACTTCGAGTGGCCCCGCGAATACGTGGGCGAGCACAAACTGCGCCGCCGCGAGTGCGCCATGCAGCTGTACACGAGCGTCGGGATCGCCCCCGGCGACCGGGCAGCGTCCGCCGAGCAGACGATGAAGAACTTCGACCTGTTCGGGGCGCCGCACGTCGCGATCGTCACCACCCACGAAGCGCTCGGCACCTACGGCGCCGTGGACTGCGGCCTGTACGTCGAGACGTTCCTGCTCGCCGCGCAGAGCCTCGGGGTGGCGACCATTCCGCAGGCCGCCGTCGCGGGAAGTTCGCGGTTCATCCACGACTTCTTCGCGCTCGGGGAGGACCGCAGGGTGGTCTGCGCGATCTCGTTCGGCTACCCCGACACCGAGAACCCCGTCAACGGATTCCGCACCCACCGGGAACCCGTCGCCCACGTCGCGCAGTGGGTGTCCCGGTAGCGTGCTCGACTCCGAAGTGTTCGACCGCGACGACCTGTTCTCCCGGCTGCGTCGCCGCCCCGACATCGAGGCTCCCAACCTGACGGCAGTCGACGCCGCCGACCGGTTGATCCTCGACGAGGCCGCGGCCGCGCTGTCCGCCGCGCCTTCCGGGGCGCTCACCGTGATCGGCGATCACTACGGTGCGCTGACCCTCGGCGCCGCGGCGGCGCACGGTGTTACCGGAATCCGCGTGCACCAGGACCCGCTGACCGGCGAACTGGCGCTGGCCGCCAACGCCGAGACGGTCGGGCTCGCCGACCGCTACCGGTCGTGCGCGCTCGGCGAGGAACTGCTCGCGGGGACGACGGTCGTGCTGATGCAACTGCCGCGGAGCCTCGGCGAACTCACCGAGGTCGCCGAGACGATCGCCCGCCACGCCGACCCGTCCGTCGTCGTCTATGCGGGCGGACGCAACAAGCACATCTCCACCGCCATGAACGACGTGCTCGGGCGGTCGTTCTCCGACGTCCGCGCTACCCTCGGCAGGCAGAAGTCGCGGGTGCTGATCGCGCGCGGACCGCGGGAGTCGGCGCAGCAGACGTATCCCGTCACCGATCACCTCGCCGAGATCGGGCTGGACGTCGTCTCCTACGGAGCCGCGTTCGCCGGCCCCAAACTGGACATCGGGACGCGATACCTCCTCGACTTCCTGCCCCGGGTGAACCCGCGAGCACGCGCGGCGGTGGACCTCGGCTGCGGGACCGGCATCCTCGCCGTCAGCCTGGCCCGGCTCCTCCCGGAGGTGTCGGTGATCGCGACGGACCAGTCGTCGGCGGCGGTGGCGTCGGCCGCCGCCACCGCCCGCGCCAACGGGCTCGACGGGCGGGTGTCGACCCTGCGCGACGACGCCATGTCCAGCCTCGCGACCGACAGCCAGGACGTCGTCCTGTGCAACCCGCCGTTCCACGTCGGCGCGGCCGTCCACACCGGTGGGGCGTCGAAGATGTTCGCCGAAGCCGGGCGCGTGCTCCGGCCCGGCGGCGAGTTGTGGACCGTGTACAACTCCCACCTCGGATACCGGGGCCGGTTGCAGCGGCTCGTCGGGAGAACCGACGTGGTCGGGCGGAATCCCAAATTCACGGTCACCCGGTCGGTGGCCTGACCGCCACGCCGACCGGCCTCGTCTGGCGAGTGTCCCCGCGGCACCGGTAGAGTCCGAATTGTCCGACCCGAAAGCGACGAACGGGAACTTGCGGTGGGTGCGGGACGTTCAACGTACAAGACACCCGGATCCACCCGGCGAGCCACGAGAAGGGATGTGCACGGTGCGCACCACCAGTAACCCGGTGTTCCGCAACCTGCCCAAACAAGAGGGCAGCGGCGGATACGCCTCGTTCGGATCTACGACGGCCGGCGCCGCGCAGGTCACGCAGCAGTTCGGTCAGCCGCAGTACCCGCAGGCCGAGCCCTACCGGACAGGTCCCGACCACCGTTCGATGACCATCGACGACGTCGTCACCAAGACGGGCGTCACGCTGGGCGTGCTCACGGTGTCGGCGATCATCTCCTACTTCCTGGTGAGCAACAACGCGAACCTGGCGACCCCGCTCGTCATCGGCGGCGGCCTCGTCGGCCTCGTGCTGGTCCTCGTGGCCACGTTCGGCCGCAAGATGGACAACCCGGGCATCGTCCTCGCCTACGCCGTGGCGGAGGGCCTGTTCCTCGGCGCGCTGTCGTTCATGTTCACCGACGTCACCTTCGGCGGAGTCGGCGGTGCGGCGCTCATCGGGCAGGCCGTGCTCGGCACGTTCGGCGTGTTCTTCGGCATGCTCGTCGTCTACAAGACCGGCGCCATCCGGGTCACACCCCGCCTGACGCGGATGATCATCGGCGCCCTCATCGGTGTCGTCGTCCTCGCCCTCGGCAACCTGATCGCCAGCTTCTTCACCGAAGGCGGCCTCGGCCTCCGCGACGGCGGTCCCGTGGCGATCATCTTCAGCCTCGTCTGCATCGGCATCGCGGCGTTCAGCTTCCTGCTGGACTTCGACGCCGCCGACCAGCTGATCCGCGCCCAGGCGCCGGAGAAGGCAGCATGGGGCGTCGCCTTCGGACTCACCGTCACCCTGGTTTGGCTGTACGTCGAGATCCTGCGACTGCTGAGCTACTTCAACAGCGACTAGGCGCGAACGCGCGAAAAGGGCCCCGCGAGCTGAAGCTCTCGGGGCCTTTTCGCGCTTCGCGCCCGTGCGCCTTTCTGGTTGTTCCCGCTACCAGAAAGGCGCACGAGCCCGGAGGGCCTAGCTCAGGCGCTCGAGGACCATCGCCATGCCCTGACCGCCGCCGACGCACATCGTCTCGACGCCGAACGTCTTGTCCTGCTCGCGGAGGTTGTTGAGCAGGGTGTTGGTGATGCGGGCGCCGGTCATGCCGAACGGGTGACCGAGGGCGATGGCGCCGCCGGAGATGTTCAGCTTGTCCTCGTCGATGTTCAGTTCGCGGGCGGACCCGAGAACCTGCACGGCGAACGCCTCGTTGATCTCGAACAGGTCGATGTCGGAGATGGACTTGCCCGCGATGGCGAGCGCCTTCTTGACGGCCTCGATCGGGCCGAGGCCCATGATCTCGGGCGACAGGCCGGACACGCCGGTGGACACGATCCGGGCGAGCGGGGTCAGTCCGAGGGCCTTCGCCTTCGTGTCGGACATGATCACGAGCGCCGCGGCGCCGTCGTTGAGGGGGCACGCGTTGCCTGCGGTGACGGTGCCGTCGGGCCGGAACACCGGCTCGAGCTGGCTGATGCCCTCGTAGGTGGTGCCGGCGCGGGGGCCGTCGTCGGTGTTGACGACGGTGCCGTCGGGAAGGGTGACCGGGGTGATCTCCCGCTCGAAGAAGCCGTTCTTGATCGCTTCCTCCGCGCGGTTCTGCGAGCGGACGCCCCAGCGGTCCTGCTCCTCGCGGGTGATGCCGGTGGCCGAAGCGACGTTCTCGGCGGTCTGGCCCATGGCGATGTAGACGTCGGGGATCTGGTCGTTCTCGCGCGGGTCGGTCCAGGCGACACCGCCCTCGGCGAGCTTCGCGGTGCGCGCCTCGGCGTCGGCGAACCTCGCGTTCTTGGTGTTCGGCAGGCCGTCGGCGTTGCCGGTGACGAAGCTGGACACCGACTCGACACCGGCGGAGATGAACACGTCGCCCTCGCCGGCCTTGATCGCGTGCAGTGCCATCCGGGTGGTCTGCAGCGACGACGAACAGTAGCGGTTGACGGTGACGCCGGGCAGGAAGTCGTAACCCAGTTCCACCGCGACGACGCGGGCGATGTTGAAGCCCGACTGTCCGGCGGGCTGGCCGCAGCCGAGGAGCAGGTCGTCGATCTCGGTGGGGTCGAGTTCGGGGACCTTCGCCAGCGCCGCGGCCACCATCTGCGTCGTCAGATCATCCGGGCGGATGGTCTTGAGCGAGCCCTTCATGGCTCGGCCGATCGGTGAGCGTACTGCGGAGACGATGACTGCCTCGGGCATGAAAACTCCTTTGTCAACGGCGGGTGTCTGCACTGTGTTTCAGACCACCCGTTTGTGGCCTTCCCGACAACCTACGTTGCCGGGCGCCGCCGGTGTCGCCGCCATCTCACTCAGCGACCCGTCGCGTCCCGGGCGCGGACGCCTCCTCGATCGCGAGGAGTTCGTCGAGGCGGGCGGGTGCGCGTCGCCGGACGTCGCGTCGCCACAGAAAACGGTTGAGCGAGGCCGTTATCCGGGTCGACAGCTTGCGTGATTCCGCGGCCTCCGACACCTCCGGCAGATCGGGCAGGGGCCCGCCGTGCCACAGGCCCAGGGCCGTCGCGAGTACGGGCACGATCTGGATGGCCGCCAATTCGTAGCCCGCCGCCGACGGATGGAAGTGGTCGGAGGAGAACATCCGGTCGGGCGCCGCCAGGAACTCGGGGGCCAGCAGGTCGGCGAGTGCCACCGGGTGGCCGCCCGCCGCGCTGGTCGCGGCCGCCTGCGCCCGGGCCAGCCGCAGTCCCCAGGTCCGGACGACGGTCCGCAGGGGTTGCGGAATCGCCGTCACCACCCCCAGGTCGGGGCACGTTCCGACGACGACGGCGCAGTCGTGGGCGCGGAGCCGTTCGACGGCTTCGCCGAGCCTGCGCGCCGACGCCCGGATGGAGTTCTTGCTCGTCACGTCGTTGGCGCCGACCAGGATCACCGCGGCGTCCGGCGGCGGTCCGGCGACGAACATCGCATCCACCTGCCCGCTGAGCCCGCGGGACGTGGCGCCGCCGATGGCCTTGGTGCTCAGCCGGATCCGCTTGCCCGTCTCGTCGGCGAGGCGCCGTGCGATCTGCACGCCGGGCACCTCCTCCGCCGACAGGCAGCCCACCCCGGCGGCCGTGGAGTCGCCGAAGATCATCAGGTGGATGTCGTACGGGGTGGTCCGCAGCCAGCGTTCGGGCACCGCCGCGCCGGGGGAGTAGACGCCGTCGGCCTCCGGCGGCTTGGCGACGTTGTGGCCGATCACCCCGCGGGCCGCCGTCGCCTGCGACATCAGATACGAGTACGCCGCCCACGACAGCGTGCCTGCGCTCGAACCTGCCACGACAGCCGCGGCGCCGGCCTTCACTCCGGACTGCCAGGTCCTCTTGGGCACTGGTCTCACCTTTCCGCTACCTGGTGCTCATCTCACGGGTTCCAGCGGACTGCGTCCGCACCAATCTAGTCGGATCGGGGCCCCCGTGCCGGACGTCCGTGAGCATCGGATCAGGGCATCTGGGAGCATGGAGGCATGCGCATCGCGGAACACGTCGTCGACCTGATCGGCAACACCCCTCTCGTCAAGCTCTCTTCCGTCATCGGTGAGAACCACGGGACCGTTGCAGCCAAGATCGAATACCTCAACCCGGGTGGAAGCTCGAAGGACCGCATCGCGGTCAAGATGATCGACGCCGCGGAGGCGTCGGGCGAGCTGAAACCGGGCGGGACCATCGTCGAGCCCACATCCGGCAACACCGGCATCGGCCTCGCGCTGGTCGCCCAGAAGCGCGGATACAAGTGCGTGTTCGTCTGCCCCGACAAGGTCAGCGAAGACAAGCGCAACGTCCTCAAGGCCTACGGCGCCGAGGTCGTGGTGTGCCCCACCGCGGTCGCGCCCGAGCACCCGGACAGCTACTACAGCGTCTCCGACAGGCTCGCCCGCGAACTGCCCGGCGGCTGGAAGCCCAACCAGTACTCCAACCCGGGCGGCCCGCAGAGCCACTACGAGACCACCGGCCCCGAGATCTGGGCCGACACCGACGGCAAGATCACCCACTTCGTCGCGGGCGTCGGCACCGGCGGCACCATCACCGGCACCGGCCGCTACCTCAAGGAGGTGTCCGGCGGCAAGGTCAAGGTCATCGGCGCCGACCCCGAGGGCTCCGTCTACTCGGGTGGCACCGGCCGTCCGTACCTGGTCGAGGGTGTCGGCGAGGACTTCTGGCCCAGCGCCTACGACCCGTCCATCCCCGACGAGATCATCGCCGTGTCCGACGCCGACTCCTTCGAGATGACCCGTCGTCTGGCCCGCGAGGAGGGCCTGCTGGTCGGCGGTTCCTGCGGCATGGCCGTCGTCGCTGCGCTCGAGGTCGCCAAGCGTGAGGGCCCCGACGCCGTCATCGTCGTCCTGCTGCCCGACGGCGGCCGCGGATACCTGTCGAAGATCTTCAACGACAAGTGGATGGCGTCCTACGGATTCCTCCGCACCCCGCTGGACGGCAAGCCCGACGAGAAGACCGTCGGCGACGTGCTGCGCGGCAAGTCCGGCGAACTCCCGGACCTCGTCCACACCCACCCGTCCGAGACGCTGCGCGACGCCATCGAGATCCTCCGCGAGTACGGGGTGTCCCAGATGCCCGTCGTCGGTGCCGAGCCGCCCGTCATGGCCGGTGAGGTCGCGGGCAGCGTCACCGAGCGCGACCTGCTCAGCGCCGTGTTCGAGGGCCGTGCACACCTCGCCGACCCGGTCGAGAAGCACATGAGCAAGCCGTTCCCGCTCATCGGTTCGGGCGAGCCCGTGTCGGCCGCCACCAAGGCGCTCGGCGACACCGACGCGCTGATGGTCGTCGACGACGGAAAGCCCGCGGGCGTCATCACCCGTCACGACCTTCTCGGTTTCCTCAGCGCCGGCTCCTAGACGACACGTCGAGGGCAGGACGCGAGAAGACTGGTCCCCGCTGCGCACGGAACGTACGGTGCACAGCGGGGCGCCGGTCCGCTGTCCGTGAGGGGGGAGTTCATCGGATTAATCAGAGGAAGTCTGGCCCAGTCGGGCTGGGAGGAAGCTGATTCTTTACCGCGGGATGGCGCGTAGCGGGGTCGCTTTCTTGCGTGGGTTTGGGTCGTTTTTGGTTGGTGATGTACTCGGCGACGGTGGCGAGTGGGGCTCCGCTGGCGGAGGCGGCGAAGTAGGACGGTGACCAGAAGTGATTGCCCCAACAGGTATTTCTGGGTGTGGTCGGGGAACTCTTGGCGCAGGTATCGGGCGGAGGCGCCCTCGAGGCTATTGACCAGGGTGGAGAGTTGCACGGTGGGTGGGTGGTGGATCGATAGGTGGACGTGGTCGGTTTCTCCGGTGAACTCGGTCAACGTTGCGCCGAACTTGTCACACACCTCTGCCATCATCTCGGTGACATAGACCAAAGNGTATCCGCAGGGAAAGGCGNGGGGTGTGAAGCGGATCGTTGTCGTGAAGCTGGCTCCGACCCCGGAGCAGTATGTGGCGCTGACATCGACACTGGAGTTGTGCAATGCGGGGGCGAACNTGGTTGCGCAGCTCGCGCACACCGCCGCTGATCGGCGNCCGTTCGCGCTGCANAAGCAGGTCTATGCCCAGCTCAAAGCGTGTGGGTTGTCGGCGCAGCCGGCGATCCGGGTGATCAAGAAGGTCGCGGATGCGTACGCGACCCGGACAGCGAACCTGCGTAACGGCAATTACGGCACGCCGGGATCGAGACGGTATGCGAAGGTTGCGGGTAAGGCGATCGTGTTCCGTCAGGACGCGGGCCAACCGTTCGACGATCGGTGCTTGTCGTGGCAGATCGATCGATCGACGGTGTCGATCTGGACGAGCGCGGGCCGGATGCGCGACGTCGGATTCGTGTGCGCGCCGTGGCAGCTGAGAATGCTCGCCGACCGCAAAGGCGAGTCGGATCTGATTTTCCGCGACGGATGTTTCTACCTGCATGCAACCGTCGACACCGACGCACCGCCACAGCTGGTGCCCGCCGACGACCCCACCGGGTGGCTGGGTGTGGACTTGGGGATCGTGAACCTGGCGGTGACCACCGCAGACGACCCGGCCGAGCTCGACGTGCGGTGGTCCGGTGGTGCGGTCACCGCCCGCCGGAAAAAGAACGCAGCCATGCGGTCCGCGCTGCAGAAGGTGGGGACCAAGTCCGCGAAACGGAAACTGAAGAAACGGCGGAGGAAGGAGACTCGGTACGCCACCGATATCAATCACCAACTCTCGAAAACGATTGTTGCCCAGGCACAACGCGCCGGTCAAGGGATCGCGGTAGAAGACCTGTCGGGAATCCGGGACCGGGTACGGCTCGCACGCAGACAACGGCAGCAATTGCATTCCTGGGCATACGCGCAGCTGCGCGACCAGATCACCTATAAGGCGCACGCGGCAGGGGTGCCGGTGCAGGTGGTCAATCCTCGCAATACCAGTAAGACGTGCCACCTTTGCGGGTACTGCGACACCGCGAACAGGCGCAGTCAAGCACTTTTCCGGTGCCGCGGCTGCGGATGGGCCGGCCACGCCGACCATAACGCCGCCGCCAACATTGCCGCACTCGGACACGACAATTACCGGGCCGCCCAATCAACCGTGCCTAAAGCAGCCACCCCTCTCACAGCCAGTGAGAACGTGAGCAGCAAACCCGCGTCCTTCAGGACCGGGTAGTTGATTGAGAACTTGCCGGGGTTTTCCCGTCGGGGGTCGGGTGGTCGGCGGATCCGGACGGTCGGAATCGGGCGACGAGCGGATAGATCTGGCAGCCGAGGCAGATGCCGAAGGCAGCGTTGAGGAACGCCGCGAACAGCGCGAAGCCGGTGAAGACGGCACCGACGACGGGCGCGCTCAACGCGAATCCGAGGAGGCCCACCGCTGAGAATATGAAGCCGACCAGCTGTTCGCCGTCAGCGCCGCCGTCGGACCGCGGCGCGGCCCCTACGGCCGGATGCTGTGAGCAGGACGGCAACGAGAACCGCCGTGGTGATCCAGGCGGCGAATCGGGGACCGCGGACGTCGACCTGTTCGGCGGCGGCGGTTGTGGTGGACATTGACTGTGCTCCACGAATGTGTCGGATGGCCGAGGGAATGCGATGGAACGCGAGCGAGTCGATCACCGAAGGGGCGGAAAGTCAGCACGTGGTCGCAGGGCGAATCGAAAAATGACGTAGGACCGCGGTCAGCGACGCCAAAGGCAACAGCAACCGCCGACGCGACACAGGTCGACTGTGCGGCGACGGGTGAGCAGCAGCTCGCGGCAGGTCTGCACCCGCCAAATTCTACGCGCCGCACCCCTGCGCTGTTGATGGCCAATTCGAGTTGTCGCACAGGGGCACGGTCCCGCGTCTTTAGGGGATCAGGATGAACTTCCCCGCGGGGTGGGATTGCGCGAGTTCGGTGTGGGCCTGCGCGGCCTCGGTCAGGGGGAACGTCTTGGCGATGGTGATCGTCAGATGTCCGGCGCCGGCTTGCTCGACCAGTTCGGCGCGCGCCTTCAGCCGGGCTTCGGCGCTTGCCGGGTCGCCGCCGCCGACCGACGCGAAGCCGTCGTCCTGTGCCCGACCGAACGCGGCGATGGTCACGATCCGGGTCTTGTCCTTGACCAGGGCCAACGACACGTCGACGGCCTCGTCGGTTCCGGCGGTGTCGAGGGCCGCGTCGATGCCCTGGGGTGCGACCTCCCGCACCCGCTTCTCGAGGCCGTCGCCGTAGAGGACGGGAGTTGCTCCGAGGTTCCGGACGTAGTCCTGATTCGCCGCTCCCGCGGTGCCGACGACTGTCGCGCCGCGGGCGACGGCGAGTTGCACGGCGAGGGCGCCGACACCACCGGAGGCGCCGTGGATCAGGACGGTGTCACCGGAACCGACGCGGATGGTGTCCAGGGCGTCGACCGCGGTGCCGCCCACGAGCAGCAGTCCGGCGGCCTGCTCCCAGCCGAGGCCGGCCGGCTTGGGGGTAAGTGCGGAGACGGGCACGACCAATTTCTCGGCGTAGAGACCGCTGCCGGGGCTGACGATCACCTCGTCGCCCACCGCGATCTCGGTGACTCCTGCGCCGACGGCCGCGACCACGCCGGCGGCCTCACCGCCGAGCTTGACCGGCAGCTTGTCGGGATCGTTCCCGAAGGCGCCGCTATAGAGCTTGTAGTCGAAGGGATTGACGCCGATCGCCTTGACGTCGACGAGCACCTCTCCCGATCCGGGTGGCGGAACCTCCACATCGACCACGGCCAGGGCCTCGGGTGTTCCGTACGATTGCGCAACAACAGATTTGGTCATATGTGGCGCAACCTTCATCCGGTAGCTGCTATTCCTGCTGCGCGAGATTTACTCTCACGGATCCGAACACTTGCTCGGTGGAGTGAAATCGACAGGCGACTACAGAACCGAGTTGTCGCCGTTCAGGAGCCGTGGAAGTGGTCCCGGCACTGGCAGAACCCGATGAGCCAGATGTACGGATCCATCATCATGATTTCGGCGCACCGGGCTGGTAACGGCGGGAGGCGCAGAAAGCGCTCCACCCACCGCGACCCTCCGGCAGAGGTAGCGGGATGACCACAATGAGGGCATCGGCCGGGCCGTTCCGCAATCAGCTCGCCGATATCAGACCAGTACACGGATGCCAGACTGCTGAGCCGCTAGCGGATCGACAACAGTTTGGCGCACACAGAATCTGTGGGCGAGACCGTGGTGGGACCTATTCCGATGTGGGCGACAGTCGTCTGATGTGTTCCAGCAATTCGGTGAGTTCGCCGATGGTGAGTTCAACGGTGCCGAACAAGGGATCACCGTTCTTGGCGGCGCGGGCGACGGCCTGTCCGATGCGTTCGGTGAGCTCTTCGATCAGTGGGTCGGCCATGACTGAATTCTCCTGGAAAGCGGGAACGTTGTCTTCCGGATCGCATTGCAGGTTCCCGGGAGGGGCCGCTCCTCGATGTGACGGTCGACCCGTCCACGGCACCGCCAACATCACCAGCAGCCGCGGCGACCTGTTGTCGATGATCGCCGCCGACGGTGGCATCAGTTCCATCGAGATGGGTCGGGCACCGGCTGGGGTGGCCGTGGATCCGACCAGCCACACCGCCTACGTCGTAAACATCGCCGACAATTCGGTGTCGGTGGTCGAGCGATAGCGAGAGTGGAGCGCGACATGAGCCTCGCCATCAGCCCTCTGAATCAGTGCCTGGCGCGTGCGAAGCTCGTGGAGCGCTTGATGCGTGTCAGCTCGAGGCGGGAGATCCGCCATTCCCCGTCTTCCCGAACGTAGTCCTCCAGGTAGTGGCCGTACCCCGTCAGCAGAGGGAACTCGCTGTCGGCTGGGGGTTCGACCAGATCGAACATCGCCCAGATCCCGGAAGCGTGGTCGGCATCGATGATCGTGATCTCCGGGGTGTGGCCCTGGTGCACCGTCACCGCATTGTCGAGATGTGATCGTACCGACTGGACGAACGTGTCTCGATCCTTCGGCCCGCTGGTCGATTCGGCGATCTCGACAACGAGCGTGCTGCTGAACAGCGCTGCGAAGTCATCCCATTCGTGTTGATCCAGCAAACGGAAGTAGCGAGCCTTCAGTTGTTTGATGTCCTCGATAGCGGTGAGGCGTTCGAGCATCGTCATCTGTTCGGCCACAGGGGATTCCTCTCGTCGGAGTACACCGGGCGCCGGCGGACCAGATCATCGGGCGTTCGACTCGATTGCGACAGTCGATGTTAACCGGGGTACTCTTGAACTCGATTGTCGGGAACTGGAGAATCGATGGAGTTGGAATCGATTGCTTGCAAAAACCGAGGAGTGAGTGTGTGTTTCACATCGGTGTCAGGGTGCCTCTCGTGATCGCGGAAGTTCGACGGGCGATGAAGGCGAGACGCGCCCTTCGGGAGTTGTTCTGCCGCTTCTGCGGCCGCGAGTTGTTCAGCTCCAGGCCGGTCGCGGGAGTGTACTGCTCCGACGGTTGCGCCAATCGCGACTGGGCCCGTCTGGGCGCGGCACTGTGTCTCGGCGTCTATTGAAATTTGGTCGAAGAGGGTCCGTGCGGTGCTACCGGAGCGCCGCACGGACCTTCGACGGGCAGGCTGCTACTGCCCGACAGTCACGGTCCCGGCCGCACCGTCGACGGTGATGATGGTGCCGTTGGTGATTCTTCGGGTGGCGTCGGTGCAGGACACGATGCACGGAATTCCCAGTTCGCGGCTGACGATTGCGGCGTGGCTCATCGGCGCACCGACATCGACGACCACTGCTGCCGACGAAACGAACAGCGGTGTCCAGGAGGGGTCGGTGCCGGGGGCGACGAGGATTTCGCCGGGTTCGAGTTCGTCGGCCTGGCTGGGATCGTGGATGACCCGAGCCGGACCTGTCGCAACGCCGGCGCAGGCGGCGACGCCCTGCAGCACGACGCCCTCGGTGGCGGTATTCGCTGCCTGAGCGTCCCGTCGTTCCCACGTACTCGGTGCGGGCGGCTCATCGACCACGATGAAGGGTGGCACGAGTGCGGCCATTTCCTCCATTCGTGCTCGACGATCTCGGATGGTCTGGGTGTATGCGGCCGGATTCGCAACGAAGTCGTCGAACTCCTGCCGGGTGACCAGCGCAAAGTCCTCGGGACGGTCGATGTGCCCGGCGTCGGCGAGCCTGAGTCCGAGCTCGCGGAAGGGTACTTTCACCTCGCCGATCATGCGGACCAGGGAGGTTTTGCTCCGCTCGCGTGCGGGAAGGAACACTTCGGCGGCGTGCAGCAGCGCCTCGAACTGCGCGGTCGCTGCGTCGTCGCCGGCGAGCTTGCTGCGTACGGTGGCCACGGCCTCGGCCCGGTCCTGCGCCATTCGTGCCAGATTCGCCCGCGGTGCCTTGCTTTCGTCGGCCAGACGCATCCGGTCGATCGCGCCGAGCGCGATATCCGGATGTGTCTGCCATGTGGGGGTGTTCATTTCCCACTCGTTGACCCCACGGGATCCGTACTCGTACAAGAAGTCGTCGAATTGCTTGACGAAGGCGATCGCGTCGGGGTCGGAGGACTGGCGTAGTCGTGCGTCCAGACCCTTGATGCCCTCGCCGAACAGCGTCGACAGGCTCGGGGACGACTGTGCGACTCGTCCGAGGTCCCACATGGCCAGCGACGGGGCTGCCGAGTCCACCTCGCCGAAGCCGCTGATCAGCGGGGTCAGCAGTTCCGGTACGCCGAGCTGGGCGGTCAGGGCGGAAAGTCCGCCGACGGGGATGGAGGCGGCGTAGATGAGGAAGAAGTGGTCACTGACCCAGGGGATGAAGAGCGACTCCTGGATGCCGAGGGCGCGCTTCGCGAGCTCTTCGTTGCTCAGTGCGCCGAGATCCGGCCGTTCGCGGCGGAGGTCGGCGGCGCGCGTGCGGTACTCCTCGAGTTCGGGAAGGCTGTCCGCAGTCATCGCCCAGTTGATGATCTCGCCCATCCGCGCGGTCAGCTCCGGGTTCACGTCTTCGGGCCGCGGGTCGTAGGGCGGAACCCCGGGCTGACTGCCGAAATACGACTGATCGACGAGGTCCGGATTACTTCCCGGCATCCGGACGCCCATGACCCGTGATACCGACACGTTCAGGTAGCCGTAGCCGCCGAAGATTCCGATCATCTCATCGTGCTCGCTGTCGAACTCGTCCTTCTCGAACGCCCCGAAGCGGATCAGGCCGTTTCGCCACCCGTGTTCGGCGCCACGCCACACCTCGCCGGTCGCGGCCAGGGGAGTGACCACGTCGGGAAAGACTTCCGAGATGTTGGACCTGGTGTAGATGGGGAACCGTTTGCTCGGAGGGGTGTCTGCCAACCACGGTTCGTCGAGGGTGCTCATGATGCTCCTGTTGCTCTAAGGAAGCGGCATCCGATAGGTGCGCCGACGCGATGTGCATCACGTCACACGAGATAGTCTTACAATAGAATATCGAGAACGCAAGTATGGATGGACATCTGCGGACCCTCTCGTTTACTCTATGGGTAGAACATCGAGTGATAGAGAGTATGTGTCTCGAGCGGCGTTCACCGCCGGCTCGCTGTGACGTCGAGAGGAATGATTCGGTGGAGCTGGTACTCGTCCGACACGCTGAACCGGACCGAGCGGCCGCCGGGCCGGCACGAGCGAACCCGGGGCTCAGCGATCGAGGACGCGAACAGGCGGCCCGAGCCGCCGACTACCTCGCTGCCGAGGATTTCGCTGCGCTCTACACCTCGCCCCTCATTCGCGCGGTCGACACTGCGGACATCATCGGAAAAGCGGTGGGTCTGACTCCCGTCACCAGGGCCGATCTCGCCGAATTCGATCGGGACGCCGTCGAGTATCTGCACTTCGAAGATCTTCGCGTCAACAACGACCCTCGATACGAGGCATTTCTCCGGGACGATCTGAGTGCGTGGGGCACGGATGTCCCGTCCTTCAGGAAGCGCGTCACGGCGGAGTTCGACCGCATCATCGACGCTCACCCGGGCGAACGAGTCCTCGTCGTCTCTCACGGTGGCGTCGCCAATGCCTTCATCGGTGGACTGGTCGGTGCGAGCCGGCTGACGATCCATGAGCCCGGGTATACCGGTTTCGCTCGGATCCGAGCCGGTCGCACGCGTCGCACCCTCGTCAGTTTGAACGAAACCCCGCACCTGCGGGGTTTCGACCTCGGTATACGTGCAGTTCGAACGCAAGGAGCATGAGAGTGTCCGATTCGGATTTCGACGTCGTCGTCATCGGCGCCGGCGCAGCAGGCCTGGCCGCGGCGCTGTCAGCCGTCGAGCAGGGTTGCGAGCGGGTGTTGATCAGCGAGGCCACGGGCGTCGTGGGCGGCTCCTCACGACTCGCCGGCGGCGTCGTCATGGGTAGCGGCAGTGAACTCCAGCGCAAGGCAGGCGTCGAGGACGATCCGTCGGATCTGTTCAAGGAGTACATGTCGCTCAACCACTGGGACGTCGCGGCCGGCCCGGTCAAGCGACTGACCGCGCGGAGCGGCGAGACGATCGACTGGTTGAGCGAACGCGGGGTGACCTTCTTCGATCGCCTGATCTTCGGCGGGGACGAACGCAAACCGCGATCGCACTGTGTCGACGGAGGCGGACAGGCCCTCGTCAACGCCCTGTGGTCGGCATGTCAGCGCGCGGGCGTCGATGTGGCACTGGGCCACCGTGTCGATCAACTGCTCACCGACGGCGACCGAGTGACGGGAGTGATCGCCGAAGGCGAGACGATTACAGCCGACGCCGTCGTCATCGCCACCGGGGGCTTCGGCGCAAATCCTGATCTGCTGCAGAAGTACTTCCCCTCCTCGTGGACGACGGACTGGACGTGGTACATCGGCGCGGACGGGTCGCGAGGCGATGCGATCGGCTTCGCCGAACAACTCGGAGCCCAGCTCACCGGTTTCGACCGCGGCCTGCGCACCCTCGACCCGCACTTCGCCAAACTCAACGAAGCATTTCTCCCGGGATGGACCGTGCTGCTGGACGCGTCCGGTCGCCGATTCTGCGACGAGACTGCCCCGTACGGAATCCTCGACACCTTGGTGCGGGCACGCGGTAATCGTGCGTTCGTCGTCTTCGACGACGCTGCTCTGCGCCCGCCGGCAGACCAGGCCGACCGATACCGGGACTGCTACAAGCAGGTGTGGCCGAACCATCCGCCTTTCCGGCCAAAGAACTACACGGCAGACCTCGTCGACGAGAACGTCGCCACAGGCAAGGCCAAGGCCGCTTCCGATCTGCCCGCTCTCGCAGAAGCGATCGGCGTGCCGGCCGAAACCCTCGAAGGTGAGGTAGCGCGATACAACGCTCTCGCGATCGAGGGTGAAGACACCGACTTCGGGAAGGCGGGCAAGTTCCTCCTGCCGCTGAGCACGCCACCTTTCTACGCAGTCGAAGTTCGGCCGGCGACCGTCAACGTGACCTCCTGCGGGCTCCGTATCGACCAGAAGGCGCGAGTGCTGCGGCAAGACGGCGCGGCCATCGACGGGCTCTACGCCGCCGGCGAGTGCACCGGTGGAATTCTCGGCGAAACCTACATGGGCAGCGGCAATTCCTTGGCGAACGCGTGTGGCTTCGGCCGGATCGCCGGCGAAGAAGCCGCTCACAAGGCCAAGTCCGGAGCCGCATCATGACAATGCCGGCCGCCGTGGAGTCGTTCCTCGCCGCAGTGCACGCCCGTGACGCCGCCGCCGTCGCGGCCTGCTTCACACCGGACGGCGTCTACCACTTCGCAGTCCCTCAGGAGCCGGCGCGCGGGCGGGAGGCCATCGCAGGCACCTTCGCGAAAATTCTGGAAGCCTCCGACCGGGTGCAGTGGGACATCGTGACTTCCGCGTTCGACGGCGACCGTATCTGGCTCGAGCGCGTGGACCGGTTCTGGTTCTCCGGACGCGAGGTCGCCATCGAGTGTGTCGGAGTCGTCGAACTGGACGGTAGGGGTCTCATCGCGGCAGTCCGCGATTACTGCGACATGGCGACGTGGCGAGCCCGCAGGGAATCGCTGGCTTCTTCCCACTGAACGAACGGTCATATCGCACGGGGATTTCCGATCTCCGGGCAACCATCAGACGCGTGGGGCGATCCTCCACGATACCCACCCTCGGGGTGGGGCCCGGTTTCAACCATTGGCCGGGTCGGCGCAACATTTCTCCCCTACGGCGGAAACACCGTAGGGGAGAAATGTGGAGCGTCGAGTCAGACGTACATCGCTTCGATGGTCTCGGCGTATCGCTGCAAGATGTTGTTCCGCCGAATCTTTCCCGTGGCGGTGACCAACGGGGAGTCGGGGTCCCACTCGCTCTCCGCGGACACGAGCGCGAACGACTTGATCTTCTCCGCTCCCGGCAGCCCGGCGTTGATGTCGTCGAGGTGACGGCTGACGATCGAGCGAACCGCCGGGTCGGAAGTGAGCTCCGCCGGCGACCGTTCGGCGACTCCGAGGTCGGCCGCGCACTTCATGACGGCGTCAGGGTCGAGCACCAGCAGCGCCGCGATGTACGGCCTGCCGCTGCCACACAGCACGGCGTGGCTCACCAGTGGAATTTGCAGCAGCCGCGCTTCGATCGGTGCAGGACTGACGTTGTGCCCGGATGTGGGCACCAGCAGGTCGTCCATCCGGCCTCGGATGATCAGATTGTGTTCGGCGTCCATCGAGCCGAGGTCGTTCGTGTGGAACCAGCCGTCGTTGTCGAGGACGGTCCGCGTTCGGGCCTCGTCACGGTAGTAACCGGCGAACACGGCTTCACTTCGTATGAGGATCTCGCCGAGATCGGAGATGGTGACCTCGACTCCGTCGAAAGGCTTTCCGCACGTCCCGAGTATGAGTCGATTGGGGTCCCAGGTCCCTACTCCGCAGGTCTCGCTCTGACCATAGCAGTCGGCCAGGGGTATGCCTGCAGCAAGCCAGAATTCCTGGATGTGTCGGGGAAGGGGGGCCGAGCCCACGATCGCGATGTCGATCTGCCCGAGTCCCAGCGTGTCCAGGTGGCGCTGGAGAGCGTCGCCGGGGCCGGGAGCCGCGGCGGTCGGACCGACGGTGGAATCCGCCGCCGACAAATCCTGCATGCGGGCGTAGAGCTTCTCCCACACGCGCGGCGCCCCGAACAGCATGTGTGGATTGGTCCGGGCCAGAAGCTCCGGGAACAATTCGAGGTTTGCGCAGCAGGTCACCGTGCTGCCCTGAAGCAGGTGCACGTAGTGGGTCGCCAATCGTTCACCGATGTGCGCCATCGGAAGGTACGACAGCTGGCGGCGGCCGCGAAGGCTGATGCCCATCCGGCTCGTGAGCGTCCGAGCGGCAAACAGAATATTGCGGTGGGTGAGTGGTACACCCTTCGGGTTCCCCGTCGTGCCGGACGTATACAACATCGTGGCAATCTCGTCCGGCCTGCGTCGGCTCGACAATTCCGCCACAGTCGTCGGCGATTGCACCGGGAGGCTTGCGAGCATGACGACGTCGTCGTCCGCAGACACGGCTTCGACCGCGATCAACAGGGGACGGTGGTTACTGCTTGCTTCGGCGGCGCGTGCCCGACCGAGCTGAAGGTCGTCCTCGACGACAACAGCGACCGGAGCGCAATGCCCCCAGATGTAGCTCAGCCGGTCGATCGACGGCGAGTTGTACACCGACACCGGTATGGCGCCGATGAGCATCAGGGCGGTATCGACCAGATAGAACTCCGCCCGATTGGTCAACATGAGGACGACGTGATCGCCGGCGCGTATGCCCGATGACGAGAAGCCGTCCGCTAGCGCAGCGGCCTCCTGTCCGTATTCCGCCCACGTGAGGTCCCGCCCGCTGGCTCCGCACGTCAGTGCGAGGTGCTCACCGCAGGTCTCCACGGTGTGAAGAAAGGCCTCCGTGAGGGTGGAGGTCTCCTGCACCGCAATATGGTCATGTGTCACGGCATTTCTCCTGATGCTCCACAGTTGCGTCTGGTTTCTCGGGTTGCCTCGCTCGCGCAGCTCGTCGAGCGGCGGAGGTCAGCCGCGTCGACTGGAGTAGTGCTGCCGGAGGCTGTGCAGGATCGGCTCCGCCGACTCGGCGCGGCCGTCCCCGCCCCGGGCCCACCGGGAGGTGGCACTCGAGACGTCGACGACCAGCTGTCCGTACCGCGCATGCCGAGCATCGAGGGCGGCGAAGGTTTCGTAGCGAGGAGATCGACGAGACTCGTCGGTGAGCTCGTCGAGTCGAGCGCGCTGGGCGGCGAACTCTGCCGCCCGAGCGTCGTCGGCTTCGGCCCATCCGCGCCAATTCTCCAGTACGGCAGCTACCGACTCCGTCTCGACGCCGAGTTTCGTCGTGGTGTCGTTCCAATCGACTTGTGCGAGAACAGACCTGATTTCGCGGAGCCTGCTGAGGGCGTGCTCGTCGGTGAGCTGAGGTTCGATGGTTTCCTTCAGGATCCTCGAGATTCCCGAGATGATCTCTTGTGGTGCGGGGCGCATGATTCAGCCTTTCTCCGCCGCGAGTACCTGGTCGACGACCTTTGCGATCAGCGCATCGACGGGCGCCGCCGGCCTGTCCGATCCCAGCTCGCAGAAGTTGCGGACACCGTTGAGCGCGATGATCGCCAGACGGAACGTGGACAGGATCTGCCAGAAGGTCAGCGCTGCCGGTGATACGTCGATACCGGTTCGGGCGGTATACCGCGCCAGGAATTCCTCCTGGGTCCACTGGCCGGGAATGAAGTGTTCGCCGCGATACAGCGGGGTCGTGTACCACCCGAGGTCGTCGAGGGGGTCGCCGAGGCGGGCGAGTTCCCAGTCGAGGAGGACACCGAATTCGCCTTGGTCGACCAGCACGTTTGCCGGACGAAAGTCGCCGTGGACGAGCACGAGGCGGTCCGGAGCGGCCGGAAGATGGTCCCGAAGCCATTCGGCGCACAGGCGCAGGCCCGGTTGTGGTTCGAGTTCGTTGCTGCTGAGCTCGCCGATCCACCGTTCCAGTTCGTGTTCGGCCGGCGAACTCGCCGGAACCGGCAAAATCTGCCGCAATCCGAGTTCGTCGATGTCGAGCGAATGCAGCCGCCCCAGAACGTCGCACATGTCCTGAGCCAGCGTCAGCTGCTGCCCAGCGGTCAGGTGCAGAGGATTCTTGTCGCGGAGGACGCCGCGATGCGCCTTGCCGTCGTAGCGGTCACCGATCATCGTCGGCCGGGCGAGGTCCGCGCCCTCGTCGTCGAGCCAGTGCACCCGCGGCGCGGGAATCGCGGTCGCTTCCAGCGCCGCGAGGAGATGAAACTCGGCGCTTCTGGCAGTGTCCACCACCGCGCTCGTCGGGTCCCGGCGCATCAGGAGTCGATGAGTCGATCGTTCCCCGGACTCGGTCCACGTGGCATCGAATGGCCAGTTCTCCCGGGAACTTCCGGTCCCGGCGCGATAGAGCGCCACGATCTCGGGGTCGGCACCGGGGGCAAGGTGCCGGCTCAGAAAGACGCGCAACGCGTCGGTCAACTCCGGCATCGTCAGTTCCTCGGTGGACACGGCGCTACTCATCGCTTGCCTTCGCCTTCGCGGGCTTCGGGGGGATGGCTTCCGGGTACCGCGCGTAACCGGGCAGCACCATGTATTCCATCACGCCGTACCCGACCTGGCCGTTGTGCCGCACCTCCACGAGGTGGTCACTGCCTGCCTTCGCGTACCGGTAGAAGTTGTCCTTGTCGTCGAGATCCCACACCTCGTGTTCGAGGCTGTTCTCGCCTTTCCAATGTCCCTGGTACCAGCCGTTCCAGCCCTCGTATCCGCCGCCGCGCAGATGCGCGCGGCCGGGGTGGGCGGTCAGTTCGAATTCGAGCTTCTTGCCGCTGTCCAGTGTGAGGGTGATGCGACCCCCGGCCAGAGTGGCGGCCGGGGCTCCCTCCACCCAGCGCAGATCGTGGTCGACCCCGACGATCAGCTCGTCCTGATCTCCCTCCGGTGCGCCGATCGGTCGCGAGAACGCCGCCGAGAGGTGCACCGGCCGACCGGGTTCCGCCTCGTAGTAGTAGAAGTGGAGACCGAAGTCGGGTAGCTGAAGTGGGCAGAACATCAGCATCTTCCACTCGGGGCGTTCCCCGGGAGGCGCACCCTGCGCGCGCGGCAGCGGCCGGGTTCCCCACGAATGGTCGCGCTCGCCCCACCACGTCTCGGGCGTCAGGGTGGCCGCATAGTCGGGCGCGGTCAGGCTGCCTGCCGCACGGCCGACCTGGACGTACCGGACGGCGTCGTAGGTGACCTTGGAGCGACTGACCTGGAAATGGCGACCCTCGAGTGTGGGCTCCATTCGTCCGGACCATGTGATGTCGAACTCGATCCCGGACGGGTTCGGTTCGAGTACCAGACGCAGTTCCTCGAGGGGCTTGATCACCTCGATGGTCAGCGGGCCGACCTTCATGACGTGGCTCTCCGGCGCCAGCGCCCGGGAAAGTCTCAGGTTGTGCTGTTTGCCGTTGCAGGACAGGGCGACGAACGCCTCTTGTACATCCTGATTCGGGTACTGCCCGAGCCCGATGCTGAGAACGGTGTCCTTGTTCTCGACGTCCTGGATGCTGATCCAGTACCGCTCACGCCAGCTGGGATCACTCGATCCCACCATCGCGTGGGGGTACGAGACCTGATGGGTGAAGTACTCGTCGGGCGGTGTCAGACGGACCACGGTGATTCAGCCTCGCTCGTCATTGTCGGTCGGGAACTGGGCGACGAGAGTCTTCTTGTCGGTCTTCTCGCCGGCCAGGGTGGGAAGTGGGGTGTCCTGGAACTGCCACCGAGTCGGAATCGCGAAGTACGACAGCGTGCCGGTCAGGAATTCGCGCAGGGTTTCGGACGTGGGAGGAGTGCTGCCGGGTCGGTAGACGACAACGGCTGCCAGTTCCTCCCCGAGGTCGGGATGGGGAAGACCGATCGCCGCGACCTCGATGACGTCGGGATGATTGGCCAGCGCGGCCTCGACGTGGGCGCACGCGATGTTCTCGCCACCGCGGATGACGATGTCCTTGCTCCGGCCGTCGAGGAACAGGTAGCCCTCGTCGTTGGTGTGCCCGAGATCTCCTGTGTGGAGCCAGCCTTCGGCGTCGACGGTTCCGTCGTCGATACCGATGTAGCCGAGCATCACCGTTGGGGAGCGAACCAGGATTTCGCCGACTCCTCGCTCGTCCGGTTCGAGGATCTCCAGTTCCACAACCGGATAGGGGCGGCCCACGGTGCCGGGATACCGCTCGAGGTCGCGGTTGCCTGCAACGGTCAGGAATCCGCCGGATTCGGTCATCCCCCAGGTGTTGCCCAGTCCCCGCTCCCGAAGCTGGGGCAGCTTCCGCTGCATTCGCTCGAGAAGTCCGGGGGTCACCGGAGCGCCGCCCAGGGGCCACGACCGCAAGCTCGACAGGTCGAACGAGTCGAAGTCGGGATGCTCGAGTACCCGGCTCGCCATGGTGGGCACACCGCCCCAGCTCTGCACCTTCTCCTGCTCGATCAACGTGAGCACCTGATGCGGGTCGAAGCGACCCGCGTTGAGAACGATTTTGCCGCCGTTGATCAGTTGGGTGACGAGGTTGGAGATTCCACCGATGTGGAACAACGGAGTGCAGACGAGGGTCGAGGCCTGCGGTGCGTCGTCGGGGACCTGCTGGGGGAGCCGGCGCGAGCGGAGCAGGAGGTTGTGCTGGTTGGCGATGACGGAACGAAGCGACAACTCAACAGCTTTGGGCATGCCCGAACTGCCGGAGGTGAACAGGATGAGTGCCGGCGCGTCCTCGTCTCCCCGAGGCGCTGTGATGTCCTCTCGGCGGGGCGACAGTTCCGAGTCGGCTGCCTCGAAGAACCGACGCAGGTCTCCGACCGGTGTCGTCGGTACGGTCACCGAGTCCGGCAGCTGGGGCATATCGGTGACGATGCATCGCGGTGCCGCTACGTCCACCGCGTTGTCGATCTCGTGCGGACTCCACCACCTGTTGCCGAGCACCGGCACGGCGCCGATCATCCACAGCGACCACAGCGCGAGAACCCAGTCGGGGCTGTTGTAGGCGAGGAGCATGACCCGGTCGCCTTCGCGAACGCCGAGATCGGCAAAGTGCTTGCAGGCAGGCGCAATCGCGGAGGAGAACTGGCGGAAGGTGATGCGACGGTCACCCTGGACCAGATACGTGCGAGTGCTCCACCGCTCGGTACCGAGGAGGAGTTCCTCGAACGAATGGGGGTGAGGCTCGTAGAGCAGCCCGGGATGGCCCGCATAGTCGGCCGGACGAACGTCGTTGCCCCACACCTGCTCGAGTGTGCCGCGCTCGCCGCGGTGGGTGTTCGTCATCGTCCCTGCCATGATCCTGGCCTCTTTTCCTTGAACGCGTATACTGCTTCGCGAAGATCGTCGGTGGAAGCGCTGATGGCTTCGAGGTAGAAGGCGGTATCGAAGACCTCGTCGATGCGAGCGTGCATGCTCTTGTTCAGTGCTCGTTTCGTGAGCTGGACTGCGGCCGGGGGAAGTTCGGCGACCTTCGCGGCGAGCGACCGCGCCAGCGGCACCACTTCGTCCGCGGAGTCGACCAGTTCGGTCACCATGCCCAGCCGGTATGCGTCCTCGGCGAGGAGCGGTTCACCCCAGAGTAGGTGCCGCTTCGCGCGGACCATCGGCAAGTTGGCCGGCCAGGTCACGCAGCCGCCGTCTCCGGGCACGAGCCCGAGTTGGACGTGCGGATCGGACAACTGGACCGATGGAGTGGACACGATCGCGTCGGCGGTCAGGATCAAACTGGTGGCCACGCCGAACACGTGCCCGTGCAGGGCGACTACAAGTGGTTTCGGGAAGTCGGCGAAAGTCCGGAACAACTGGCGGCCGTCGTCGACCTGCTCCATGAGAACCTGGAGATCGCTGTTGGCCGCGAGCATGGCCTCGGTGTCCCCTCCGGCGGAGAAGTGCCGCCCCGTCGAGGTGAGTACCACCGCGCGGACGTCGCGATCCCTCCCGAGCTCGCTCAGCGCCCCACCCAGTTCGCCCAGGAGGTCGCTGTCGAAGCGGTTGAGCACATCGGGACGGCACAGTTGCAGTTCGCCCACGTGACCGTCCTTCGACAGTCTCACGGTTTTGTAGTCCGCCATTTCAGCCTTTCGACTCGACGAGAAAATTCGGTCATCGGTGACCTCGCGCGCCGAAATGTGCGCGAGTCGTGGCGTCGATGACGTCGTGCACTCAGGCTCGGTGCGTCTCGATCGTAGCGTACTACGTTGCTTCCTCGATAGTTGTTTATTAGAGTAAGTTGCGGGCTCCGCGCCGGTGTTCGTCCCCGGCGTGGCGCCGTTCCCAATGATCGACAGAAGGAGTGTGCGCTGATGACGTTTGCTTCGCGAAACGCAGAGGACGGTGGAGCGCAGCCTGCTCTGCGCTGCGGCGACACCGAGATGACCTGGGACCAGACCGGTACGGTTCTGCGGCGGATCGCAAACGGACTGAACACGCTCGACCTCGGTACGCTTCGACGGGTCGCCGTTTTCGCCGGCAACTCCACCGAAGCCGTCCTTGCATACGGTGGCATCACCCTTGCCGGTGCCTCGGCCGTCCCGGTCAACTTCCACCTGACAGCCGAAGAAGCGGCCTACATTTTCGAGGACTCCTGCGCATCCGTGGCATTCGTCGACGCCAACACGCTGGAGCGCGGCCGTGCCGCGGCAGAGGCGGCGGGCATCGCGACGATCATCGTCTGGGGCGACGTTCCGGAGACGGTGGATCCCGCAATTCATCGATGGGACGAGTGGCTGAGCGCCGCGTCCGACGTGGAGCCGAGAACCGACCTCGCGCCTCTGCCGTCGCTGGTGTACACCTCGGGCACGACCGGACGGCCCAAGGGCACCGAACTGCCGCCTACTGCCTTCGCCGGTGGCGCCGATATCGCCGAACACCTGGTGCGGCTCGGTGAAAACTCCCTGGTCAAACAGGGGAGGCACCTCGTGGTCGGGCCTCTGTATCACAGCGGCCCTTTGGTGGGGACCCGGCTGTTCCTGGCCGGTGTGCCGGTCACGGTGCTGCCCAAGTTCGATCCGGAAGCTGTGCTCGAGGCGATCGAAAGGGATCGGGTCGGCTCGTCGATCATGGTTCCGACACACTTTCAGCGGATTCTCGCGCTGCCGGACGAGGTGCGGTCGAAGTACGACCTCGGGTCGCTGCGTTTCGTGCAGCAGGTCGGGGCGAAGTGCCCGACGGACGTCAAGGCCGCAATCATCGACTGGTGGGGACCGGTCGTGTGGGAAAGCTACGGCGCCAGCGAGGTCGGCACGGTGTGCCGCATCAGCGCCGAGGAGTGGTTGGAGCACCGCGGCTCCGTCGGCAGGCCCGTCCCGCCCTTCGAAGTGGTGGTCGTCGACGCGGACGGAGAGCCGGTACCGCCCGAAGTCACCGGCCGCCTGTACTTCCGCGACGCCACCGGCCGCGGCGTCGTCTACCACAACGCCTCCAACGCGGACGCGCACCTCGAGCCCGGACTGTTCACATTGGGTGAGATCGGATACCAGGATGCTGACGGGTACGTCTACATCACGGACCGCTTCTCGGACATGGTGGTCTCGGGAGGAGTGAACATCTACCCCGCAGAGTCCGAGCAGGTGCTGGCGGCCCAACCCGGGATCGCCGAGGTGGCCTGCATCGGAATCCCGGACGAGCAGATGGGGGAGCAGCTACTGGCGCTGGTCGTGCGGAACGATCCGGGCCTGACGGAGAGCGAAGTCCTCGCCTACTGCCGGGACCGGCTTTCCCACTACAAGTGCCCCCGGTCCGTCGAGTTCGTCGAGACGCTTCATCGCAGCGCGGTAGGAAAGATCAACAAGAGGGCGTTGCGCGCACCCTACTGGAGCCGGGACGACGAAGCGGCGCCCGTGCAGCCCTGACGATTCGGACGGACTGACCACGAACACCGTGTTGTCAGTTCGCTCCGCCTCGCCCAGTCGGCGTGAACATCCGTTCCAACATCGATGCAACGCTCTCGGCCAGTCGGTCCGCGTCGACGCCTGCGAACCTGCGACCGGAGATCCAGTCGAGCGCGATCGTGTTGCCGGCGACGACCCCGGCGCGCGCCGCGCGGCGGGACAGGTCGTCGACCCGAGCCGTCCGTGCCACCGTGTCGGGAGCATATCGGAACAAGTTGTCGACATGACTGTCGATGAACGACTCCCACGTTTCGGCCATCGCGGGAGTCGCCCCGGCAGAGTAGACCCACAAGAGGTTCGCCCGCTCAGGGTGTTCCTGCGCCCAGCGGAAGACGCCGGTGACTACCTGACGCAATGTGGCTGTGGGTGATCCGTCACCGCCGGTGATCGTCTGGATATCGTCGCGAACCGCGTCGAAAGCGGCGTGGAACAGCTCGTCCTTGCTGCTGAAATGGTAGTAGACGGCGCTCGGCGCCACCCCCCACTCGGCCGCGATCTCGTCCATTGTCACGGCGCTGAGCCCTCTGCGTCCGAAGACGCGTACCGCGGCCTCCACGACCTCGGGGAGTCTCGACGGGCGATGTGCTGGGCGGGGCGTGTCTGTCGTCGTCACGGTGTACCGATCATGCGGGTGTGGAAGGATTGGCGAGATGAGCAGAGGTGCGCAGGCACGATCGGCTCATCGACCGTCGCGACGTGACGTCGTGCTCGAAGCCGGGCTCACCGAATTCACGGAGAAAGGCTACTCCGGCGCGTCGATGGCCTCAATCGCTCGACGCGCCGCGATGTCGACCTCTTCGTGTTACTACCACTTCTCGTCCAAGGATGCGGTCCTCGAGCAGTTGACCGGAGACGTGGGCGAAGCGCTGGTTGCGTTGGTGGAGAACGCAGTGCCTGTTTCCGGCCCCCACGAACGCGTCGACCTCCTGGCCGTGCGGTTCCTCGAATGGCTCGGAGACCGCCACTCGAGACGCGCAAAGCTCTATTACGTGGTCGCAGCGGGTGTAACGCCGGCCGTGGAGGCCAAGCGGCGGGAGAGTGAGGCGGTCATCGCCGAAGCCGTCGCGACCCGCCTCCTGGATTCGTGGGACGACGGCATCGACGACGTCGAACGCAGCGTGGTCGCGGCCGCAATCGTGGCTGTTCTCGGCGAACTTGCTCGCGGCATTCTCGGAGGCACTCTCACGCCTGCCGACGCCCCGGCGTGCGCAAGCGGTCTCGTCGCACGCCTCGGTTTCCAGCACGACCGCCGTTGACCCGTTGTGGGACACCTCACGATGAGGTATCTTTGGCACCAAGTTACTTACTGGAGTGATGCTCCAGTAAGTAAAGTCTCAGCCGAGTCACCACCGCTGTCGCGGTGGCGCGCTCGTCTGCCTGCTGGAGCTCACTGTGGAAGGCGGTCGCATGATCAACGCATACGACAGTCGGCGCAACCGTGCCGCCGGTGCCTCCGCGTGCGCAGAGCGCGAGCTCCCCGGATTTGTTGAAAGCAGTCGGCTGCACCAGGGTTCATCGGGTGTGCCCACTGTGATGTCGAGCGCCGTCGACGATCGGCGCCGACGTTGCCGGATCAGCGCCTCAGTGGGCGCGGTCGAGGTCTCCGGCTTCTTTGCGGATCGGAGCCACGATTTCCACGAGCGCTTCTGCCTGATCGCGGGTCAGACCGGGCAGTCCGAAATCCACCTCGCTCAAGGCCGCGGTGGCCTCGTCCACGAGTGCGCGGCCCTCGTCCGTGATCGTGACGAGCGTGGCGCGCCGGTCCTTCGGGTGAGCTTGCCGGGTCAGCAGCCCGCGGGCCTCGAGGCGATCCGTCGCGATCGTCACCGTCGTCGCATGAACCAGGAGATGCCATGCGACTCGGCTGAGCAGGCGGGTCCCGGTGTCGCTCAGTTGAAGCGTCTTGAGCATGAGGTAATCCGTCAGGCTCATCTCGAAACCCTTTTTCAGCGTCTGCTCCAGCACCGACGTCATGAGCTGGTGCAGGCGTAGAACCGAACTCATCGCGAGGAACGGATACGGGTCGTCGTCGGCCTGCTGCTGCCAGTAGAACTTGATCCACTGCATGGGATCGAGCTTCTCGACGTCCGTCATTTCGGCATTGCGTGCCGTCCTCTTTTTTGCAACTTTCTGCGCCACCGTCGCATCTCCTTCAGTCACATCTGTCTCAGAGCCCACAACGGATGCTCAGATTGATGAAAATCGATCTCTAGACTAACTAGGCTAACAGCTGCAGGCTCCAAGGGGGCGGTGGCAGCGGTTTTCCGCCGCCCGGGATGCCAAAACACTCTTCTTGTCAATGTTCTATCGTTAGAGTAATCTCGGCGCCAGTGGTAGTCGCCATTCGCACGGAGGAAGCATGACTGTGACCGAGACTCGATTCGACGGGCTGTTCGAATTGAATCCGCAGACCGTCCGCTGCCCGTACGAGACGTACTCGCAGGCCCGAGAAGAGGCGCCCGTGTGGGCCGAGCGGCTCAACGCGTTCGTCGTAACCCGATACGACGACGTCGTGTCGGTCCTGCGAGACGCTACGACGTACTCCTCGGCGATGGCTAGTGGTCCGGCCTCGGTCACCCCGCTCGCCCGCAGGATCTCCGGCGACCCCGAGGCCTCCGACACCCTGCGCGCCCACGTCGAACGGCGCCTCGAGATCAGTAGATCGGCGGTGCTCCTCAATGCGGATCCGCCGTTGCACGTGCGCCAACGGAAACTGGTGAACAAGGGCTTCACGGCCAGGCGGATCGCCACTCTCGAGCCGGAAGTTCACACGATCTCCCACGACCTGATCGACACCTTCATCGACGACGGCCGCGTCGATCTGGTCCGGCAATTCGCGATCAAGCTTCCGATGACCGTTATTGCCAACATCCTCGGAGTCCCCGAGTCCATGATGGAAACCTTCAAGTGGTGGTCCGATTCGTTCACCGTCGGAACCGGGAACCTGAACCTCAGCACTGACGAACTCGACGACATGTTCTCCGCAGTCGATCAGTTCTACGACTACTTCACCGGTCAGGTCGCCGATCGGCGCACCAGACCACGGGACGACCTGCTCACAGATCTCGTTCATGCCCGTTTGGACGGCGAGGAACCGTTGACGCTCAACGAGATCCTCCAGATGCTCGTCCAGTTCCTGGTCGCAGGAAACGAAACGACGACCAATCTGCTGGCCGCGGTCATGCACACACTCGTCACGAATCCGGGCCTCATGGCGCGAGTGCGAAATGACCACACCGAGATTCGTGCACTGGTGGAGGAGGTCCTTCGCCTGGAATCGCCCGTACAGGGGCTCTTCCGCACCGCCACCACGGATGTCGAGATCGGTGGCACCGCGATTCCCGCCGGCTCGCTCCTGTGGCTGGTGTACGGATCGGCGAATCGCGATCGGTCGGCTTACCCGGCCGGTGACGACCTCGACCTCGAAGGTGCGCTGTCGCGGCAACATCTCGCGTTCGGGAAAGGCGAGCACTTCTGCCTCGGTGCCCCTCTCGCGCGGATGGAAGCGCGGATCGGCGTCGAAACGCTCTTGTCGAAGCTCGCCGACATCCGTCTCGACTGTGCCCCGCACGACGTGAAGTACCTGCCCAACTTTGTCCTTCATGGATTGAAGGCGCTACCGCTGACCTTCCACAAGGTGGTGTAACAATGGTTTTCAAGCTTCGGCATCCACTCAACGGCCATATCTATTCGGCGCTCCCCGACGCGTTCGTCGAGGTGGACAAGAACGGCAAGACCGGCATTTTCGACCGATACGGGGCCTGGGTCTCCGGCGATGTCCGCACGGCAGATCCGGAGATGTGCCGATGGGTCGGCACACACGAGAAGGCAGTGGTGTCCCGACATGCCTCGGGTTTCGGGAGAAGCCACGCATCGACCCCGACCCCGTCCGCCAAGGAGGTGTGATCAACGCTATGACCGATCTCGAACCGCGAACACGCATCGACCGCTCGCCGGGTGTGAGTTACCAGGACCTACTGGACGCCGACACCCAGCAAGTGCCCGACTTCCTCCGAATGGAGTCGCCGCACGATCTCGGAACCGCAGATATCCCGGCGTACTTCTACTTCTCACCGGAGATCCACGAGCTGGAGAAGGAGAAGATCTGGCGCAAGACGTGGCAGTTCGCCTGTCGCGAGGAACTCATTCCGAACGTCGGCGACACCGAAATCTATGACATCGCGAACATCTCCATTCTCCTCGTCCGCACTGCGCCCGACGAGATCAAGGGGTACTACAACGCCTGTCTTCACCGGGGTCGGCAACTTCGAGAGGAGCCCGGCAGTGTGCACGAACTGCGTTGCCAGTTCCACGGGTTCTGCTGGGGCCTCGACGGTTCTCTGAAACATGTTCCGGCTCAATGGGACTTCCCGCAGATCGAACCTGACAAGTTCGGGCTGCCCGAGGTGCTGGTGGACACGTGGGGCGGATTCGTCTTCGTCAATATGGACCGTGACGCAGAATCGCTCCTGGATTACCTCGGAGAGATCCCGGCGCAGTTCGCGCGCTGGGACTTCGAGGACCGGTATACCCAGGCGCACGTCGAGAAGGTCCTGCCGTGCAACTGGAAGGTGGCGCAGGAGGCGTTCATGGAGTCCTTCCACGTCGTCACCACCCATCCACAGTTGCTGCAGGGTATCGGCGACGCCAACTCCCAATACGACTACTGGGACAACGTCAGTCGCGCGGTTACACCGCGGGGCACCCCGAGCCCGCACCTCACCGTGCAGCCGACCGAACAAGAGATCTTCGATTCGATGATGGGCCTCGGTCTCGAGGACGCGCCGATCAAGACGCTGCCCGACGACGTCCGTGCTCGGACCGTGATCGCCGACGCAACCCGCAAAGCCATGGCCGGCACCCTGGGAGACAAGGCGCAGAGCCTGTCGGACTCCGAATGTGTCGACACCTTCTTCTACACGGTGTACCCGAACTTCCACCCCTGGGGTGCCTACAACCGAACGTGCTACCGGTTCAAGCCCAACGGCGACGACCCCGAAACCTGCATCATGGAATGCCTCATTCTGTCTCCCTTCCAGGGAGAGCGCCCGGCGCCGGCCAAGGTCCGCCGAATGGGACTGGACGAGACCTTCGTCGACGCCGACGAACTGGGGACGCTGGCGCGGGTGTTCTTCCAGGACGAATACAACGTCGGCTGGGTCCAGAAGGGGCTGCACACTCTCGTCGAGAACAAACCGGGAGTGACGTTCGGCGCGTATCAGGAAACCAAGATCCGCCACTTCTACGACCTGTACCGCAAGCAGATCGGTAAGTAGGCGTGATCACACACGACGGAGAGGTCGACATGTCAGAACAGACGCTGTCGCACACGACGACCACGGATTCCGGATCAGTACCGGATACCGCTGTGCTCGAACAGATGTACCGCTTGATGGTCACCACGACCCTCGCAGACAAGCGCTCGACGGAGGAGGCGAAGGCCGGCAGACTCCAGGCTGCCTTCTACCCCGTGCGGGGAATGGAAGCGGTGTGTGCGGCGATCGGCGCGGCACTGACCCCGCAGGACCGATTGGTCTCGACGTACCGCAACCTCGGCGACGCTCTCGCCAAGGGCGTCACCCTCCGATCGATCATGGCCGAGCTGTACGGCCGGGTCGACGGCACGTCGAAGGGCAAGGGCGGCCCGATGCACCTCCACGACACCGCGGTCGGATTCATGGCGACCACCGGCATCGTCGGCTCGGGACTCCCGATCGCGGTGGGTTTGGCGCTGGCCAATCAGCTCGACGGGAGCGGTGCGGCCACCGTCGTCACGTTCGGTGACGCAGCCACGTCCATCGGCGCGTACCACGAGGCGATGAACTTCGCCGCTCTGTGGAAGCTCCCGATCGTCTTTGTCTGCCAGAACAACCAATGGGGTGAGCACACCCCGATCGCCGAGTACGCGCCCTCCGTCGAACTGGCGAAACGAGCAGCCGCGTATTCGATCCACGCCGAACGCGTCGACGGCTTCGACCCGCTCGCGACGCTGCACGCCATCGAAACCGCCGTCGAGCGGGCGCGCCGAAACGAGGGCCCCACCTTCCTCGAATGCGTCACCTACCGGCTGACAGGACACAGTGGAACCGCCGACTTCTCGTACGTCCCCCGGGACGAACTGGAGGCTGCCATGAAGCGCGACCCGGCCCCGACATTCCGCTCGTGGCTGATCGATCAGGGGCTGACGACCGGCGAGCGAATCGACGAGCTGGACCGGGAGGCAGAAGCCTACGTCGCGGACGCCTTCCAGTTCGCGGAGAACAGCCCGCTCCCCGGCGAGGACGAGTTGTTCACCGACGTTTTTGCCGACGACACCTGGGTACGGAGTGTGAAGTGACCACCATCGAACGCAGCACCGAGACCGCCGTGATGACATCGGCGGCAGCAATGAACTCCGCCCTCGACGTGGCGATGGCCGCCGACGAGAAGATCATCCTCCTCGGTGAGGACATCGCCGAGCCCACCGGTGGCGTATTCAAAGTCAGCAAGGGACTCTCGACCAAGTACGGCGTCGAACGCGTCCGGTCGACACCGATCGCGGAACAAGCGATCGTCGGTACCGCGGTGGGACTCGCCCTCGGCGGATACCGCGCCGTCGCCGAAATCATGTTCTTCGACTTCATCGCAGTCTGCATGGACCAGGTGGTCAATCACGCCGCGAAATTCCGGTACATGACGGGCGGAGCCACGCCGACGCCGATCACCGTCCGAACGGTCGTGGGCAGCAGCCGGTTCGGCGCTCAGCACGCCCAGTCGCTCGAGGCCTGGTTCATGCACACCCCCGGAATCAACGTGGTGATGCCGTCCTCGCCGGCAGACGCGAAGGGCCTGCTCGCGGCCTGCCTCGAATCGGAAGACCCGTGCCTGTACATCGAGCACATCTCGCTCGCCTACAGCAAGAAGGAAGACGTGCCGACCGGGCATTACAGCATCCCGCTCGGACAGGCGAACGTGCTGCGCCCCGGACGAGACGTCACCCTCATCACCTACGGACCGCAGGTACCCGTGGTCGCACAGGCAGCCGAGGAACTTGCGGCCAAGGGCATCGAGGCTGAGGTCATCGACCTGCGGACCCTTGTTCCCCTCGACTTCGACACCATCCTGTCCTCGGTGGAGCGGACCCGACGTGCGGTCGTGGTGCACGAGGCGACCCAATTCTGTGGCCCGGGCGCCGAGATCAGCTCACGGATCCACGAAGAGCTCTTCAACGAACTGGTGGCACCGGTGCAGCGCGTGGGCAGTGACTACTCGCCCGTCCCGTTCTCGTCCGCACTGTCCGGCTATCCGACGGTGGCGAAGATCGTCCGCAGTGTCGAGGAACTGATGTGAGCGGCATGCAGACGATCGAGACAACCGGAACCGTCGGCGGTGACACCGACATCCCCTCGCTCGACGACTTCCGGGCCGCCGCGAAGGAGTTCCTCGACGGTGCCGCGCAGCCGCGGCGACCGCGCACCGCCGAGTCCTGGGGTGAGGGCGACGACACGTTCAGCCTCTTCCGGGGCGCGACGGCCGAGGACGCCGAGGAGGCATGTGAGTGGCGGCGTACGGTCTTCGACGCCGGCTTCGGATGGATCCGCGGTCCACGAGAATGGGGCGGTCGCGGACTGCCGTCGAAGTACGAGAAGGCATACCTGCAGATCGAGCGGAACTACGAGACGCCGTCGCGCTCACCGCTCGGAGTCAGCCTCGGCATGGTCGGACCCACTCTCGACCAATTCGGCTCCGACACCGCCAAGGAGCGGTGGCTGAAGGCCCTCTACCGGGGTGACGCGGTGGGCTGCCAGCTCTTCAGCGAACCCGCTGCAGGGTCGGATCTGGCGGCTGTCAAGACGAAGGCCACCCGGGTCGACGACCATTGGATCATCAGCGGACAGAAGGTGTGGACCTCTGGGGCGCACTACTCGGATGTGGGTCTGCTCCTTGCCAGGACGTCACCGGCCCCGCGCCACCAGAACCTCACCGCATTCGTGATCGACATGCACGCACCCGGCGTCGAAGTACGTCCGCTCCGGCAGATGACCGGTGGTGCCGACTTCAACGAGGTTTTTCTCGAGAACGTTCGTGTCGACGACGCGTACAGGCTCGGCGAGGTCGACGCGGGGTGGCAGGTTGCTCTCGCGACGCTCATGCACGAACGCGGCGCCATCGGAGGATCCGCGGGCGGCGGAAGCGGGCTGTTCGACATGAACCGCCTCGCCGGAATGCTCGTCCAGCTGGGTGCACAATTCGATCCGTCGATCCGTCAGGCATACGCCAAGGTCTATTCCGGCGTTGCCGCGGCGAAGGCGATGAGAGCGCGTGCGGAGGCCGCTGCGAAGGCCGGTCAGCTACCCGGACCCGAGATGTCTCTGTCGAAGCTGGCGCTCACTCGAAACTTGGCCGCACTCGCCCATCTCGTGAGCCAGGCGCTGGGACCGAAACTGCTCGCCGATACCGGCGAGTGGGGAACGTACTCCTGGTCCGAGTTCGTGCTGGGGGTACCGGGATTCCGACTCGGTGGAGGAACGGACGAGATCCAGCGGAACATCATTGCAGAGCGAGTCCTGGGATTGCCGAAGGAACCGGCCCCGGCGACGAGCACATCGACCAAGGGCTGACTGCCCATTCGGCGCCGTGGCCGGCCTGCGGGCGGGCCCCGGCATCCATACACACTCGAGGAGTTTCACATGGGAAGCTTGAACAATTCCGTCGCAATCGTGACGGGCGCAGGTCGAGGAATCGGCCGTGAACATGCACTGCTGCTGGCGGCAGAGGGCGCCAAGGTCGTCGTCAACGACCTCGGCGGCGGACAGGACGGTACCGGCGCGGCGTCGACCCCCGCTGAGGAGGTCGCAGCCGAGATCCGCGCGAATGGCGGAGAGGCCGTCGCGAACGGCGACGACGTCGCCGATGCGGCCGGTGCCCAGCGGATCATCGACACCGCCATCGACTCGTTCGGCCGCCTCGACGTCGTCATCAACAACGCCGGCATCCTGCGCGACCGGGTTCTCGTCAACATCGACGACGACGACTGGGATCTCGTGGTGCGGGTCAACCTCCGCGGAACGTTCCTGGTCACCCGCGCTGCCGCGCGGTACTGGCGCGAAGAGAGCAAGGCGGGACGGTCGGTCAACGGCTCGGTGATCAACACCTCCAGTGAGTCGGGGGTCTTCGGCAACCCGGGGCAGGCGAACTACGCCGCCGCCAAGGCCGCGATCGCATCCCTGACGCAGGTCAGCGCGAAAGAGTTGGAGCGGTACGGAGTTCGGGTCAACGCCATCCTCCCGCAGGCGCGTACGCGCCTGACGGTCAGCGCCTTCGGTGATGCGCTGTCCTCGGACGAAGGCAAGTTCGATCGGTGGGATCCCGCGAATGTCTCCCCGTTCGTCGTCTTCCTGGCGTCGCCGGAATCCGAACTGACGGGCGAGGTCTTCCTCGTCGGTGGCAGCCGCGTGCAGCGGATCAAGCCGTGGGAGAAGGATCCGGCCTGGAAGCTGCAGACGGAAGGGCGTTGGACCGTCTCCGATCTGGCCAAGGCCGTTCAGGACGCCGGAATCCCGTCGGGCCAGAAGTGGACCGCGAACCCGAACGCAGGTAAGAAGTGACCGCCGGCGCCATCCAGTCTGCACCGGAGACGGAAGAGGCTCGGATGCCCGAAGCGGTCATCGACGACGCGATGATCGCCTCGATGACCGCGAAGATCGGCGCACAGCTGCGGATCGACCATTCGGTGAACAACGAGGAGGCAACCCGCATCGCGGTGGCGAAGTTCGCCGGCGGCATCGGGGACGTCAACCCCCTCTGGACGGACGCGGACCACGGACGGCGCTCCGACTACGGCGCTCCGGTTGCTCCGCCCTCGTTCTCGATCGGCTGTTTCTCGGGAATCCAGTTCGGCTGGCCGGGCCTCGGCGCCTTCCACTGCGCGACCCAGATGGACCTCGCCGCACCCATCTATTGGAACGACAAGATCAGTTCCACCTGCCGCTACGACGGATTCACCGGCCCGCGGCCCAGCAACTTCGCCGGCAAGATGGTCACCGACTCCTTCACCAACACCTATGTCAACCAGTTGGGCCAGGATGTCGCCGAAATCCGCTGGCAGGTTGTCAATTACGAACGAGGCGCCGCGCGGAGCAAGAGCAAGAAGCGCGACATCCAGGTACCGCACCGCTGGACCGTCGAGGAGATCGAAGACGTCGAACGCCGGGTGGTGGCGGAAAAGCCGCGGGGTGAGAATCCTCTGTGGTGGGAGGACGTCACGATCGGTGATGCGGTCTCGACCATGACGAAGGGCCCGATCGGGCTCACCGACGAGGTCGCGTTCGTGGCCGGTGGCGGCGCACCCATTCCGCGGCTGAAAGCGAACGCATCAGCGGCGCACGACTATGCGGCGCACCCGGCGTGGGCGTTCCGTGATCCGGTGACCAAGGCGCGTGAGCCGATCTACTCGGTTCACTACAACCAGGCCGCGGCCAACGCGATGGGCGTCGCCTACCAGTACGACGTCGGATTCCAGCGCCAATGCTGGCAGATCCTGGCGCTCACGCACTGGTGCGGCGACAACGCCTGGGTCAAGCATGTGACCGCGGAATACCGAGGGTTCGTCTACCTCGGCGACGTCATCGAACTCGGCGGGACGGTGACGGGTAAACGCGTCGACGAAGACGGTGAGTACATCGTCGAACTCGAAACGTACGCCCGGAACCAGCGGGGAGACAACGTGATGCCGGGAACCGCTGTCGTGGCGCTGCCGAGCCGCACCACACCGAAGTCGCCGGTCGCGATCCGGGCACGAGCAAGCGAAAGCATTCGCTCTCATGTCTGACGTGATGTTCGAAGAGCGTGAGCAGTTGCGGTCCGCCGTCCGCAGCGTCATCGCACGACATCGGGATGTTCGCGGGTGGCTGGAATCGACCGCGGAGTCCGGGGACGGTTGCGACCTGGGTCTGTGGCGAACGCTCGCCGAAGAAGTCGGCGTCGCCGGTCTGCTGGTAGCGGAGGATCTCGGCGGCGCCGGCGCACAGGTCGCCGACGCTGCCGCGGTTTTCGAGGAGACGGGCCGTGCGTTGTCCCCGGTGCCGCTGTTCTCCACAGTGGGACTGGCCTCGGCGATCCTGCTGGGGTGCGGCGATGCACCAGACGCCCAGCGGCTGCTGCAGAAGGTCGCCGACGGGGCGGTGGTCGCGACGGTAGCGTTCCACGAGATCGACTCCGGATGGTTCCTGCCTCCCCGCTCGACCGCAGCCACGGAGAAGAACGGAGAATGGCACCTCACCGGAGCCAAGGGCTTCGTCGTCGATGCCGCGGCCGCCGACATCATTCTCGTCACCGCCGCTACTCCCACCGGAACAGGCCTTTTCGCGGTGGACGCCGACGTTTCCGGGCTGCAGAGGCGGACGCTGGAGTCGCTCGATCTGGTGCGCCCACTCGGCGTCGTCGAATTCGAGGACACTCCGGCGACACTCCTGGCCGTCGGTGATGCTGCGTCGCAGGCCGTCGCCGGTGGACTCGACCTGGCCGTCACCCTGCTCTCGGCGGAGCTGGTGGGGGCGGGCCAGCAGTGCCTCGACCAGGCCGTTGCCTATGTGAAGCAACGCGTGCAGTTCGATCGCAAGATCGGCAGCTTCCAGGCCATCAAGCACACGCTCGTCGACGTGCTGCTCGAGCTGGAGATGGCACGGTCCGCCGCTGATGCCGCGGCATCGGCGGCAGAGAAGTGGCTGCACAGCCCCGGACCCGAGAATGCGACCGCATTTGCGATTGCGGCGAGCGTGTCGAAGTCCGTGTGCGCCGACGCATTCATGCACATCGCCGAGGAAACGCTGCACGTCTTCGGTGGGATCGGGTTCACGTGGGAGCACGACGCACACCTGTACTATCGCCGGGCGAAATTCGGCGAACTGTACCTCGGCACCGCGGATGAGCACCGAGAGCGGGTAGCTCGGTTGTCCGGGTTGGGAGAGAGGCGTGTCTGACGTTCTGGTCGCCCGCTCCGAGGGGGTCGTGACGCTCACGCTGAACCGTCCGCAGCGCAAGAACGCGCTCACCGGTGAGCTCGTGGAAGAGGCGATCTCGGCCCTGGAGGAGATCGCCCGAACGCCCGACGACCGTGCGGTCGTGGTCACCGGAGCCGGTGGCGCGTTTTGCTCCGGCATGGACCTCGGGGCACCGCTGTTGCCGGACGAACTGTCCTTCATGCGTCGGGTGGGTCAGTTGTGCACGCTCCTCCATGAGCTGCCGCGACCCACCATCGCGAAGGTTGCCGGACCCGCCATCGGGTTCGGATGCAACTTCGCGTTGTGCTGTGACCTCGTCGTGGCGGCAGACGATGCCGTCTTCGGCGAGACCTTCGCGAACCTCGGCATCTCTGCTGACGGCGGGGCGTCGTGGTCCCTGCCCCGCCTCATCGGAGTCGCGAAGACGAAGGAGCTCCTGTTCTTCGGGCGCCAGCTGTCCGGCAAGGAAGCCGCGGAGATCGGGATCGCCAATCGCGCAGTACCCGCCATCGAACTCGATGACTTCGTCCAGGACTGGGCGCAGACGTTGGCGGACGGTCCGACATCAGCGCTGGCAATGATGAAAAGCCTGGTCAATGTGTCGACGGAGTCGTCGTTTCGACAGGCGATCGACCGGGAGGCGCTCGGCCAGTCGGTCAGCTTCAAAGGCCAGGAGGCGCGGGTCGCCGGCCGCGCCAGGATGAAGAAGCAAGTTCCCAATTTCCGGAACCCGTAATTCGACGGTCAGGAGCGGTATCAGCATGGTGTCGGGTGCGACCAGTCCCAATGGAATCCAGCTCGGTGGGTGTTTCAATTTCCGGGACCTCGGAGGGCTTCCCACTGCCTCCGGGACCTCGATTCGTGAGCGCATGCTGTTCAGATCGGACGCACTTGTGCGGCTCGACCGAATCGACCAGCGCCAGCTGTCGGATATCGGCCTTAGGACGATCATCGACTTGCGGACCCCCAAAGAGGTGGATCAGCAAGGTATGTGCTCGTGGTACGAACGGGACCCGGAAACGTACGCAATGCCGCTCGTGGCGTGGGAGACCTTGCCGACGAGATCCCAGTCGGAGGGATGGCGTACCCCTGAACCGATGATCGACGCGTACCGTGCCATGTTTGCCGAGGGCAGCGAGATGATCGCGGCGGTCTTGACCCTACTCGCCACCGACGCGGGAATGCCCGCGATCATCCACTGCACCTCGGGACGGGATCGGACGGCGATTGTCGTCGCCGTCCTTCTCGGGATCCTCGGCGTTCCGGACGAGCACATCGCCGAGGACTATGCGCGCAGCTCCGCGGGTATGCGACGAAGTCTCGAATGGATGCGCGCCAACGACCCGGTGGCGATGGCCACGATCGTCAAGGACGAGGAATCGATGGTGTACACGCCGCCCGAGGTAATGCTCGGGTTCCTCGACGCGTTCCGCGGCGATCACGGATCCTTCGACGACTTCGTCGAGTCGATCGGGCGGGGTGCCGAGGTCACTCGGATCCGGCAGTTGCTCACGGCCGGTGGCTGACCTCGGCGCCCTGCGCTACCGTCGCGGGCCTGTGAATGCGTCCTGCTGCCAGCGTTGTTCGCGCTCGAGTTGGTGCCGCACGTATTCTCGCGCCGCCTGACGGGTGGGGTGGGATTCGTCGGGTATGGCGTCGATGACGGCGGTCAATGCGGCGCGGAGGCGGATCGCATCGTCCTGAAGCTCCGCCAGGTCGGGGTGACGGGGTGCGGGGGTTTGGTCGAGCGCTGCGGTGAGGGATGCGCGGACGTCTGCGCGCTGATCGCTTCGGTCCAGGGCCGTCGCGAGGATCCTCCGCAACTCGTCGTTGCCGGCGTGGAGGGCCGGAATTTCTTCGGATGCGCGAACTCGCACCGAGCGCAGCATCTGGGCCACGGTCTTGCACACACTCGCGGCGTACTCGTCGTGCACGTGCGGAGCGATGTCGGTTTCGACGGCGTCGATGATCGAGGCGAGAACCACATCCGTGGTGGGATAGATCATTGCGAAGACCTCACTTTCCCGGGCGCGCTGCCGAACGTGGCGGCCAAACGCACTTCACTGTGGAATCCGATCTCGGCGGCGTTCCACACGAACCGCAACGGGGGCCGTTGTTGACGTCGGACCTGGGCGGCCGCGTGGTGTGTGTACAGAAACTGCAGCAGCCCGTACAGGTCTCGGTAATAGTCGATCCGCTCGACGGTGACCTCGATGCCGGTGCGGTCGTGATAGTAGGCCAGCGCCTCGGGAAGACCCCAGAGGCGCCGTCCGTGCCGTTCGATTTCGGGGATCATTTCCTGAATCTGGGCGAAGTCGTACGCCGGATCACCGAGCGCGGCGAGTTCCCAGTCGGACATCGCCACGATGCGCCCGTCCGACCAGACCTCCTCGCCGTGACCGTTGGTTCCCTTGCACAGCGTGATGTGCGGGCAGTCTTTCGGAGCCACCTGTAGAAGGCGAGCGACGCCTTCGGCAAGCGCCGGGCTCGGCTCGAACTGAAATTGAGCCAGCTGAGCCAGGTTTGCGCGAATCAGGTTCTCCGCGCAATCCGCCGGAGAGGCCGGTACCGCGAAGATGTCGCCGAACCCGAGACCTTTCCAGTCGGCGGTGTGCACGAGTGCGAGCTTGTCGAGATGTTCCTTCGACGCGGCAATTCGGACGTCGTCATACGCCTCGTCGGTGTTGCCGATGAAGGGTAGCCTCCAGTCGCCGGAGACGTGCGAGCGAACGTACGCAGGTCTCGCGTCCGGGCACCACTCGGCGTCGTCTTCGAACCACAGCGCCGTCGACGTGGGAATTTCCGAATCACGCAGAAGTCGGTAGACGTCGTACTCGGTCTGCAGTGGGGTCGGGATGGCACTCCCACTGGCGTGGTCGCGGCGGACGACGAACTGCCGCGGTGTCCACACTCCGGCAGTGCATACGGTGCCGGCCGCCGCCCATGTTTCGCGCGACACACCCCGCGAAAGCCGCTCGACCGAGTCGATTCGAATATCGGTTGCCTGCGGATCGATCTCGACGAGTCGTTCGTGGAACCACCGCTCGACGAAGTCGATTTCCCCGAGTTGTGCCATCACTGCAACCCGTACGGTGAGAAGGGGCCGTCGAGAAACAATTCGGTATGGCCGGCGCCGACCCATCGTCGACCATCGGGGGCGATCGTGGTCACCCGAGACAGGTATTCCTTGCCGTGCAGATTGCGGTAGACGGTGCCGTCATACATCGTGTGATCGAAAGGCTGCTTCGCGAAATCGAATTCGTCCCACTCCACGCTGACCCCGGGGCCGTGGTAGGTGCGCATCGACCCGCCATCCTTCCAGCTGCCGGCCTGGTAACCGATGGTGGCGGTGACCCATGGCGGCGACACCGGCTCGACGTGCTGCACCCATTTCCCTCCGTCGGCATCGTGCAGGGTGACCGTCCCCGCTCGCAACAGCTTCGTGCCGGGTACGAGTTCGAGTTCGTGTGAGCCACCAACCAGATCGACGGTCTCCTTGTCCCATCCGATGTGAAGCCTGCCCTCGAAGGGAGTGCCGAAGGTGTCGTTCATCGGTACCTGCTTGCCCTCGGGTGATTCGTGGATGGCGTAGAACCCCGACAGCTCATCGGAACCGAACAGGGTCCAGAATCGCAGGGCGCGAGGGATGCCCTCCGCCTCCCGCGGGGGAAGGAACCGCGGGTTCGGTGCAAGCGGGGGACGCTCGTGGTACAGCCCCCAGGAATGGTCCCGACTGCCGTACCAGTGTGCCGGGTCCACGTCGATTCGCTCACCGTCGATGTCGATCCATCCTCGCGCCGTTCCTGCCTGCGAGTATCTCGTCTGGTCCGTGGTCGGCCGCCCGCGATTGGTTGCCAGATGGTGCGCCTCCTCGTACGCCGGCGAGGTGCCCAGCCAATGCAGGTCGAATCGGATGCCGGAAGGGTTGTCGTCGAGGGTGAGACGGATGTCGCGGTAGGGTTCGACGACCTCGATGCGATAAGGGCCTACGGCGGTGTCGCACAGTTCGCGCCAGGTCCGGCTGAACCGGACGGTCCTTTGCACTCCATTGCGAATGAAGCCGACGTATCCACCGACGATGTCGGTGTTGGGATTGATTCGCAGACCCTGGAAGCAGACGATCCCCTTGTCGGCGGAGAACACACTGAAGAAGTAACCGTCGTCGAATCCGGGGTCCGTGTTGGACACTACGGACAGCGGGTGGGAGGTCTGGTGGACGGGAAGTTCGTCGTACGGGCTGAGCATGGTCTTCCTTTCACGCGACGGGCTCCGCACAGGCTGCACGCCGGATGCGGGAGGTCGTGCTGTCAGTGGCGTGCTCGGGTTCCGCCGCCGATGCGGCTGCGCCGAACTCCTGGGGGTTGCAGGCATCGAAGCCACGAGCGTGCGCCGAGTCGGCATCTACCGGAATCACGTTGCGCCGCACCGTGGACAGGTAACTCGTCCTTCGAATACCGGAAGCACTTGGCGGCGTCAATTGTCTATGTGACGATTATCGTATCGTAGTGTGAGGCGTCTCACCAGAGCAGTTGTCGAAGGTGTGCCGCGGGCGGCCGCGAGCGCTCAGGCGCGGTCGACGGGGCCGAGGTGATCGAGTTCGCCCGCGCCGAGCGGCCGCACGATTCGGGGCGCTTCGCCTGCATACATGTCTTCACCCAGGATCAACCCGTCAGCGCTGATCGGCCAGACGATCAGCGCCTGGTACTCCACGAGAAACCACGTGCTCGCATCGTCCTGTAGACCGTCGTGGCCACGAGCGGTCAGCATGGCGCCCGAATATGCGTGGCGGAAGATGCCCTCGGTGAGGACGGTGTCGTCGTCCACCATGACCCGGGAAATCTCGAACTCGAGCCGGTTCTTCCCGATCTCGATCGCCGCCCGGTAGAAGTTCGCCACCTCGTCATGACCCTGCGGTCCCACACTCGCCGAGGCGCCCCAGACCTGATACCGCGGTTCTGCGACGAGGGTCGCCATCAGTGCGGGCACATCGCCTCGAACTTCAGCCTCCACATGCCGTGCCACGACCTCCAGATTCGCGCGTAGCCGCGGGTTCTGCTCTGAGGCCGCGCGATCTGCGAGGAGTCGCCACGTCTCGGCGGCCTGTGGGCTCAATGGGGTGATCATCCGGTCACCTCTCGTTGTGGGTGGTTCCAGTAGAACTCAGATCAACGATGTCGTAAAGGCTTGTGATGCCGACCGTCGAGCGAGTCGTCGGCAATTGTCTCCGCGGCCATTGCCACGGGGGTGCCGGAGTGTCAGACTGACATAAGCGCAATAGTCGCGCAATGCACTATCTATCAATAGACTGTTGTCGCGGACGGCTCGTTCGCGACGAGCTGACCATGTTCTTCAGAGAGGTGTGGCGAGTGAGTACAGCGTTGGTCACAGGCGCGGGGCAAGGCATCGGACGTGCGATCGCGCGACGATTGACCGAAGACGGATACTCCGTCATCGTCGTCGATCTGGATGCAGAGACGGCGAAGGCGACGGCCGCAGAAGTCGGTGGTCGAGCGGCGGCGTGCGACATATCGGACCCGGACGCAGTGCACGAGCTCGCGGCGACCGTGGACGACCTCGATGTGCTGGTGAACAACGCGGGCATCTTCCCCGCAGCGTCGCTGGCGGATGTCGACATCGCGCAGTTCCGTCGGGTGATGGACGTAAACGTGGTGGGCCCGCTGCTCCTCACTCAGCAACTGCTTCCCCAATTGACGGCGTCCGGCGGCTCGGTGGTCAACATCGCGTCGATGGCGGCGAAGGTGCCGACACCGGGGACCGGCGCCTACTCGCCGTCGAAAGCGGCGGTGGTGTCGTTGACCAAGCTGTGTGCAGTGGAATTCGCCCAGTCCGGTGTGCGATTCAACGCCGTGGCCCCCGGCGGAGTGGCCACGGAAGGGACGGCCGCGATGGCCGACCCTGCCCGTGAGGAACGGTTCAATTCGCTGGTGCCGCTGGGCCGCAGGGCCGCGCCCGAAGATATCGCGGACGTGGTGTCCTTCTTCGCGTCGAAGGACGCCCGGTACGTAACGGGGCAGGTGCTGTACGTCGACGGTGGTCTGTCGGAAGCCACGGTGCGATTCCTCCAAGCCGCGCAGCGGGGCTGAGGAACTGCCTGCCGCGCAACTGCATCGGTAAAGCGTGGGGTGGAGCGGCCGCAGGACGTGCCGCAGATTGGGGTATAACGGGTTCGGTCAGCTCCGCGACGCGCTCTTACGGGAACTCGGAGCCTCGGCCCACGAGTCGGCTCCGACCTGTTCGGGCGGCCCGGCCTCTGCCGCCGTGGCCCTACGCAACACACTTGCGGACATGTCAGAGCGGAGAGTCGGCTTGCCGCAAGTCTCTGTCGACAGCGAACGAGTCCAGCGCACCGGCTGCCGTCCGGAGCCGATCCGAACGTGCTCCTGGCGGTGAGCCTCAGTGGACTGAATCCCAGCACCACGGCGGCTGTGGAGGCCAGTCGAGCTACGGGGGCGCAAGTCGTTGCTGTGTCGGCGACTGCGGATTCGGCCCTGATCGAATTCTCGGATGTCGGAATAGCGGTCGGTGGGGGACTGGTGACTGCACTCGCGCTGCTTGCGGGCCTGCAGGACGCCGTGTCCCGCGTGCCGGCAGTTCCGAGTGTGGCCATCCACCAGTGATATTCCATAGGGCGCGTGAGTCGTGATAGATGCCCCACGCGGCGCGTGCAAAGCGAAATGCCATGCTCAAGAACAGATTTGATCACATCTGTTGAGGCATGGGGTACCGCAGTGTGCCTCGGAACGCTGCCGTATGCGGTCGATCATCATTCTGTCGGGGCTTCATCGGAGGCTGGGTACGGGCTCCGTGGTCCGATTCGAAATTCTACTGCAAAGTCTACTTACAAATAGTCCATAAGCCGACTATGATGGGTGACTGGCGTCACAATTCGCCTGGTCGAGTCGGGCCCACGGATGCAGACCATCCGGGTCGGTACCCATCGGCGGTAATCGGGTCCCCCGATTTCGCGGTGCTGTCTCGATCGTATTTCGCTCACCCACACGAGGAGTTCTGCATGTCAATCCGCAGGTCATCGATAGTGCTGTTAGTGGTCGGCCTGGCGCTCGTCGTAGCGGCCGGCGTGATCAGATTCGTTGCTCTCCCCTCACTGACGAAGCTTCCGGCCGATCTGAGCCAGAGCCAGAAGTACGAGGGGACGATGAGTGCACTGAACCCACAGGCGTTTGCGGCCAACGACCTCGCGAATCTGATCACCCCGGAGATGCCGATCACCGCCGACCGATCCCTGTCGGTGGATGCGACAGACGGTGACACCGCCATCGTCACCAGCAACACCACCATCACCCTGCCCGACGGGTCGACGCAGAAGGACGTGCACAGCTACGCCGTCAGTCGCGTGGACTACGCACCGGTCCCGCTCACCGATGAGCAGAAGGAGACCCTGGTGCCTGCGGACGACAAGGCCACATTCGAGGACCACGAGGGCATCGCGTTCAGCTTCCCGATGGAGCCCGCGGAGGACGGTAACCTCCTGTACGACGCCGTCACTCGGTCCGGGCAGGCAGCGACCTTCGTCGATTCGGGAACTCTCGAGGGGCGTGAGGTGAACAACTACGAGGTCAACGCGTCCGGTCCCATTGCGAGCCCGGCGGTACTGGCGCAGTTCAAGGACTTCCCGTCGCAGTTCCCCAAGGCCGTCGTCGCCGGCCTTCTGCAGGCGGGCGTTGTCCCCGACGAATCCCGCGCAGTCCTGCAGGACAATCTCGCCAACCTGCCCGAAGTTCTCGACCTCGGATTCGGCAGCGCCAACGTCGCGACTCTGGCAGTGGACCAGCGATTCGGCGCACCTCTGGATGTGAATCAGGCGCAGAGCATGTACGTGACCGTCCCGGTCAACGGCGAGGATGTTCCCGTGCTTCCGCTCTCGACGGTGAAACTGCACACCGCGGACAGTGAAATCACCGCCTTGGCGGGCGACTTGTCGAAGAACGGCTCGTTGCTGTCGGTCCTGGGCGTATGGCTTCCCATCGGGCTTGCCGTCCTGGGTGTTCTCCTCATCGTGATCGCGGCGGCTCGCTGGCGCAAGCCGGTCTCCGCCACGCCGGTTCGCACGGAGCAAGCGGCGCGCGTGTAGATCCGACCCGAGATGGGTGGGCCTTGCCGACACGGCATGGCCCACCCATCTTGTCGTGCACTCGCGGGATCAGTGAGCGATCGGCGTACCGTTCCAGTCCACCAGGGTCCATCCGGTGTCCGGGGTCCCGGTGATGACGACGTACCCGGTATTGCGAAGAGGATTGGTCTTCAGCAAGCTGGGATCCGGGTTGTTCACGTTCATCAACGTCCAGATCATGATCGAGCCGCCGTGGGCAAACGCGATGGGGTGTGTGTCCCCGCTGTCGAATATCTGCTCCACGGCGTCGTCGAAACGCTGATCGAACTCGTTGCCGTCGATCGAGCCGGGAATCCGATCGTCGCGGTGGCCCTGCAACCAACTGACCGGGGTTGCGAGATAGGTACTTTGAGCTGTGGCTTCCGGCTGGCCCTCGTATTGGCCGGCTTCGATTTCTCGGAGACCGGGGAGCACCTCGACGGGCTCGCTCACGTCGTGGGCCATGTACTCGGCGGTTTGCTGCGTGCGTACCATCGAGGACGCGTACACACCGTCGAAGTCTTGGCCGGAGAATCTGTCGGCGGCGGCCTGTGCCTCCTGCCTGCCCTTGTCGGTGATTCCGGGCCCGGGAACCGAGGTGTCGATGAGTCCGGATGCGTTGCCTGCAGACTCGGCGTGGCGCATCAGGGTGAGCGTGATCGGAGCCGTCTCGCTGCGAGTGGTTGTCTGTTCGGCGCTTTGAGCGGAATCCTGGGTCGTGGCGCAGGCCGTCAAACAGAATGCGGTGGTGAGGGCTGCCGCCGCAGCGGGAATCGTGGAGAGCCGCCGGTACATGTGTTTCCCTTCGTGGATGTGGTTGGGATCATTGGAGGGAACGACTGTGGTTGCGGCGAAGCGCCGGCTACGTCACGTCCCTTTGCCGAGGTATCCCTCTTGCATGACGGTCGCAACCAACGCTCCCGAACGGTTGAAGATGCGCCCGGACGCTAGTCCGCGTCCGCCCGTGCCGTTCGGCGAGTGTTGTTCGTAGAGAAGCCAATCAGAGAAATTCGCCGACCGGTGGAACCAGATCGCGTGATCGAGGGAGGCGACGATTCCTGGACCTCGGGAAGTCTTGCGCGCCGGCAGCATGACCGAGTCCAGCAAGGTCAGGTCGCTGACGAAGGTGAGAAGGCAGCTGTTGACGATGGGATCGTTCGGAACCTCGCCGTCGGGGCGGAGCCAGAGTCTGCTCTGCGGTGGCGGCGCGACGTCGAGATCCAATGCGACGCGTGGCGGTGCATTCACGTAGCGCATGTCGAAGGGGCGCCGGCGAATCCACCATCCGTCATATTCGTCGGCGTACGGAGCGAGTTGCGCTTCGATACGGACAAGGCTGTCCGGCTGCGGGACAGCAGGCATCTGCTCCTGGTAGTCGATGCCGCTGATGTGTGCGCTGAACGAGACCAGCGCCTCGAAGACGGCGGTGCCATCCTGGGTCGCAGTGATTCTGCGCGCCGAGAACGCTCCGCCGTCCCGTAGGCAGTCGACGGTGTAGACAATTGGAACGGTTGGATTACCCGGCCGCAGAAAGTAGCCGTGAAGGCTGTGCGGTACGCGACCCTGGACAGTGTGGGACGCCGCCATGAGGGCTTGCGCGGCGACTTGGCCGCCGAAGACCCGCTGTCGATCTTCGTCGGGTTGTGGGCCGCGGAACGTGTGGGGAGCGATCTCCTCGAGGGTGAGGAGGCCGACCACCTCGGCCACTGTCGACGTCATAGTTTCTCCGGTACGGGTGTCGATTCCCGACCGCCTGGCCGGTTTCGGGTGGAGCCCGCGTCCCGCATGATCACAGTGGGGCGAGCACGGGCATGTCGCCGCTCTTGACCGTCGCGCCGAGTTCGGCGCGAAGCTCGGCGGAGGTGCCGAGCAGTTGTTCCAGAATCAGGCCGCGGCGGAGGTACCGGTGGAAGCTGTGCTCCCAGGTGAACCCCATGCCTCCCAACAACTGCTGGCAGTTTTCTGCGGCACTGCGGAAGAAGCGGCCGGAGAGTGTTTTTGCGAGGATGGCTGCTTGCGGGGTGGCGCTCTCCCACGCGGCGTCGGCGGCCAGCTCGGCGCATTCTTGCCACACTCGGGTATCGGCGAGCGCATGCTTCACGGCCTGGAAGCTACCGAGTTCGCGGCCGAACTGTTTTCGTGAGGACACGTGCTCGACAGTGGCCGCGAGCATCTCCCGTCCGATCGAGTTCAGTTCGTACGCCAGGGCCCGGTATGCCGCGCCGCGCATGGCCTGCCAGAGGTCGGCGGCCTCCGCTCCCGTTGCGACGATCTTGCCCGCCACGGTGCCTGCGACGCGGGTCCACCCTGATTCCGGCTCGATTCCCGCCGGCTCGAGAGTCAGGTCCTCGTCGTGGAAGGGCACCGTCACGATGGCGAGGGCGCTCCCGTCCAGTGCGGGAACGAGCAGGGACGAGGTCGCGCGGGGGTCCATCGAGACGACTCCCGCCACCGCTACGGTGCAGTCACCCGAGTCCGTCGCGGGTCCGCCGGTGAGGATGCTCCCGACCCGGGCCGTTCCGAGTCCGGGGAAGACTGTGCGAGTGACCGGTGCCTCGGGGTGACGGTTCCAGTCGGTTCGGCTGGTCGCAGCCAGTGCCACGTCGTCGACGAAGGATGTGTGGGGCAGGAATCGGCCTTGCAGGTCCGACAGAATGCTGACGGCGGTTTCCGCATCCTCTTCGAGCAGTTCGTGCCAGCCGAAGTCCGCGACAGCGGCGGGCCAGGCGTCGGGACCTGCTGATGCGGCCACTTTCTCCAGGCTGGTGCGAAACAGATCTTTTTCGTCTGTGTCCATCATTTCTCCCGGGGAAGGCCGAGGATCCGCTCGGCGATGACGTTGCGCTGAATTTCCTTCGCGCCGCCATATATTGAGGATGCTCGTGAGTACAGGTAATCGGTGCGCCAGTCTTTCGACTCGCGATCGTTTCGAAGGAGCAGGGTCTCCGGCATCGCTTGCAGCGCCGAGTCGAACAGGAATTTCTCGGCGGTCGACATCAGGTACTTGTCGAACGAGGGGAGGACGCCGAGATCTCGTCCCGCCGAAAGCGAGCGCAGCGTGCGTCGAGAGAGCAGGCGCAGTGCCGTGATGAGCTCGAATGCTTCACCTGCGCGGGCGTCGGTGAGTCCCGGTGCGTCCGCGACGAGCCGGTCCAGGCGCCACCGCATCCATGCTTGCCGTTGCCAGGCGGCGGCGCCTCGCTCACAGCTGAGGATGAACATTGCAATGGCCCAGCCGCTGCCGACCTCGCCGAGTGTGCGGGTCTTCGGCACCTGCACGTTGTCGAAATGGAGGCTGGAAAAGTCTGCCTCGCCGGTGATGGCGACCAGCGGACTCACGGTGATGCCCGGTGTGTCCATGTCGACGAAAAGGGCCGTGATCCCCCGATGAGCAGAGTCGGCCGCCCCGGTGCGGGTCAGGACGATGCAGCGATCGGCGAACTGTGCCCAGCTGGTCCAGATCTTTTCGCCGTTGACGACCCAGTGGTCACCGGCGTCGACAGCCTTCGTGCGCAGTGAGGCGAGGTCGCTGCCCGCACCCGGCTCGGAGAAGCCCTGGCACCAACTTTCCTCGCCGCGCAGCAGGCGGGGAAGAACCTCGGTTGCGAGTTCGGATCGGGCGTAACGAGCGATGGCGGGCCCCAGCACTTCCTGGGTTGCGAACGAGAATGGCGGGGGATAACCGGCCTCTGCCAGTTCCTCGCTCACGACCGCACGCAACGCCGTCACGCCGCCCAGGCCGCCGAGCTCCTCGGGCCAGCCCAATCGGATCCAGCCGGCCTCGTAGAGCTCACGCTGCATCTTCGAGAGAGTCGAGAAGATGCCCTCGACGTCCGTCGGAAGCGCGCGGAACTGCTCCAGCGAGTCCGCCCGGTCGGTGAGCCAGCGGCGAAAGGCCGTCCGCAACTCGTCGATCGACATGTCGCTGCGAAGTGCCGGCTGGATCGTGGTCATTAGTGCACACCTGCCTCGAGGATGTGAACGGCACATGCCGATGCGAGTCCGATGACGTGGGTGAGCCCGACTTTCGCCCCGGGAATCTGGCGTTCTCCTGCCTCACCGCGAAGATGTGTCGCGACCTCGTAGATGTTCGCGATTCCGGTAGCGCCGAGGGGGTGACCCTTGGACAGCAGACCGCCCGACACATTGACCGGGGTCTTTCCGTCGCGCCAGGGCGCACCGGAATCCAGGAAGTCGCCGGCACCGCCCGGTTCGCACAGGCCGAGGTTGTCGTAGTGGATCAGTTCGGCGGTCGCGAAGCAGTCGTGGAGTTCGACGAGGTCGAGGTCGGCGGGGCCGACTCCGGCCTGTTCATACGCTGCGGTGGCCGCGTTTCGGGTGAGCGTGCTGACGTCGGGCTGCACCTGGCCGCCTTCCACCCAGGGGTCGGAGGTCAGTACCGACGCCGAGATCTTGACGGCTCGCCTGCGGATATCGGGATCCATGGTCTTCAGTTTCGCATCGGAGACCACGACCACGCTGGCCGCGCCGTCGGTGTTGGGGCAGCACATCGGCAGAGTGTTGGGGAACGCGATGACATCGGCGTTCAGGATGTCGTCGAGGCTGAACTCTTTGCGATAGTGCGCCAGCGGATTGAGCACGGAATGGGCGTGATTCTTCTGGGCGACCTTGGCGAAATGGGTGGCGGTGACCCCGTGCGCAAGGGCGTATTCGGTCCCGGCCTGAGCGAAGACGCCGGGCATGATTCCAGTGCCGAGGATTCCTTCGGTCTTGAGAACCGAGCCGTAGCGGCCGCTGGGACTGTAGACCTTCTTGGCGTCGCGCTTCTTGGCGGCACCGCCGATCAAGCCTCCCTTGCCCATCTTTTCGACGCCCACGGCCAGGCCGATATCCGATTCACCGGCCTTGATCGACAACAGTGCAACGCGCAGGGCGGTAGCACCGGTCGCGCAGGCGTTCACGACGTTGTAGACCGGGATGCCAGTCTGGCCGATCTGCTTCTGCAGCCGCTGTCCGTTGTGGGAGTTCGCCTCGTAGACGTTACCCATGGTGAGGATGTTGATGTCGTTGATCGATACGTCGGCATCGGCGAGCGCGGCGAGCGCAGACTCGGCAGCGAGGTCGATGAGGTCCTTGTCGTCGTGACGGCCGAACGGCGTCATGGACGCACCGATGATCCAGATGTCGCCGCTACTCACTTGTGCTCCTTCGCGGGCATGAACCCGAATGCGATCGCCTCGGTTCCGTCGTCGTCGACGCCGGCCACGAATGTCGTCATGGTGACGGCGAGACCGGGGGTGATGTCGTCCAGTTCGGCGTCGAGAAGGTTTGCCTTGACGACGCCACCACCGTCGAGTTCGACGATGGCGGAGATGTACGGCACCGGAATCGAGGCTGCTGCCCGGTGGACCTGGGTGTAGCCGCGCAGCTGGCCGGTGCTCGAGAGGGCCTTCATGGTGAAGTCACGCTGACCACAATGGGCACAGGCGTTGCGGCGATCGAAGAAGAGCGCATCGCAGTGCGCGCACATCCTCGCTTGGAGATGGGGAGGGTCGCCGAGCACCAGGTAATCGACGACCGGAATCTGTCCCGGCATGATGATCCGTCCGATCTGCGTATTGAGCGGTAGGGGCCGAGCCGTCACACAAAAGCTCGACACGAAAATAGTATATGAGTAGAGTTTCATGGCAAGCAACCATGCGGACGGATGGGTTGCCGAATCACACGTCACTCGCAGCAAGGACACGACAAGATGACTCAGGCATGGATACTCGACGGCGTTCGAACACCGCGGGGTAAGGGGAAGCCGAGCGGTGCACTGCACGACGTGCACCCCCAGGAGTTGGTTGCGCAACTCCTGTCCGCTCTGTCCGAGCGCACCGGGATCGCGGCCGCGGACGTCGACGACGTCATCATCGGCAACGGCGACCAGCGCGACGACCACGGTGACGACATCGGCCGGCTGTCGGTGCTCGCGGCCGGCTGGCCGGTCACGGTGCCGGGAGTGACGCTCAACAGATTCTGCGGTTCGGGGCAGCAGGCGGTGATGTTCGGCGCCGCGGGTATCGCCGCAGGGTGGCAGAAGCTCGTCGTCGCCGGCGGAGTGGAGTCGATGTCGCGGTACCAGCCACGACGGACCAGCGGTCGCCTCGACGGCGGGAACGCGGCGATCCTGCAGAAGCATGCCTTGGTTCCGCAGGGAATCTCCGCCGACCTGATCGCGTCGGTGGAGGGATTTTCCCGCGCGGACGTCGACCAGTTCGCCCTGCAGAGTCAGCAGAAGGCGGCGGCGGCGATCGCCGACGGGCGGTTCGCGGGGAGCATGATTCCGGTTCGAGACGGGGCCGGTCGGGTTCTTCTCGACGCCGACGAGCACCCTCGGCCGCAGACCACGATGGAATCGCTGGCCGCGCTGGAGCCGTCGTTCGCGCGCAGCGGGTCCAAAGTGCGTGAACCGGAAGGCATCTCCTTCGATCAGATGTGCATCGATTCCTACCCGGAGATCGATGCGGTCAACCATGTGCATCATGCGGGCAATTCGTCGGGAGTCGTCGACGGTGCAGGTGCTCTGTTGCTGTCCGCTCCTGATTACGCGAAGGCTCATGGACTGACGGCGCGCGCGTCGGTTCGATCGGCAGCGGTGGCCGCAGCCGATCCGGTCATCATGCTGACTGCACCGGGACCGGCGTCCGAGCGCTGCCTCGAGCAGGCGGGGATGTCGGTTCAGGACATCGATCTGTGGGAGATCAACGAAGCCTTCGCCGCAGTTCCGCTGAAGGTGATGCGCGACCTGAAGATCGACCCGGACCGCGTCAACGTCAACGGCGGAGCGATTGCCTTGGGGCATCCGATCGGGGGCACCGGGCCGATGCTCTTCCAGACGGTTCTCGACGAGTTGGAACGCCGCGACCTCGCCACCGCGCTCGTCACCATGTGTACCGGAGGTGGCATGGCCACGGCGACGATCATCGAGCGTCTCTGAGGGCCGTTGACCAAAAGCTCTATTGTTAGATAATCTGTTGAAAGAATATCGGTGATACGGCCAAACCTGACACACGGAGTTGATCGCGAGTGCCTGACCAAGCGCATATCTCGGAAGACGGCACGCCCTCCGGCGGACCTCTGACAGGTCTGAAGGTTCTGGAACTCGGGGGAATCGGTCCCGGTCCCTTCGCCGCGATGCTGTTGTCCGACATGGGCGCCGACGTCGTCCGAGTGGATCGGCCCGGACCCGAGAGCGGTCTCGGGGCAACCGACGTGCTCCAGCGAGGCAGGCGTTCCGTTGTCCTCGATCTTCGTCGGGAGGAGTCCGTCGCGGTCCTGCTGCAACTGGTCGAGCAAGCCGACGTCCTCATCGAGGGCTATCGTCCGGGGGTCGCCGAACGTCTCGGCGTCGGGCCCGAAGACTGCCTTGCCCGCAACCCGCGCATCGTCTACGGACGGATGACAGGGTGGGGGCAATCCGGACCGTGGGCGCAGATGGCGGGCCACGACATCAACTACGTGGCCCTGACCGGTGCGCTGAATGCGATCGGCCGCGCCGGCGAGCCGCCCGCGGTGCCCGTCAACATGCTCGGCGATTTCGGAGCCGGATCGACCTATCTCGTCATGGGCGTGCTCGCCGCACTCTGGGAATCGCGAAGCTCCGGTCGCGGTCAGGTCGTCGATGCTGCCATTGTCGACGGTGCCGCCTCACTCACGACGATGCTGCACGGCATGCTCCATGCGGGGAGCTGGAAGGACGAGCGAGGAGTCAACCTTCTCGACACCGGCCGCCCCTGGTACGACGTGTACGAGACGTCCGACGGTCGATGGATGACTGTCGGCGCACTCGAGTCGAAGTTCTACGGCCAGTTCGTCACGCTTCTCGGGCTTCCCGAACAATTCGCCCGACGTCCGAAAAGCGACGGTTGGCCTGAATTGCGAAAGCACATCGCAGAACGTTTCCGCAGCAAGACCCAGGCCGAGTGGACTGCCGTCTTCGAGTGCACCGACGCCTGTGTCGCCCCGGTGCTCACTCTCGGCGAGGCCGCAGAGCACCCGCACCTGCGCGAACGCCAGACCTTCGTGGACATCGCCGGTGTACGGCAACCGGCACCCGCACCACGATTCGACCGAACCCCAGGTGCCGTGCAGCGTCCGCCTGCCACGTTGGGCGAACACACGCTCGAGGTGTTGACGGACTGGGGGCTGGAGGGCGGTCAGGAGTTGATTGCCCGCGGCATCGCCGGAAACACCTACGAGCCGGCGCCGAACTGATACCCCGCGTGCGCTCCGGCGCACGAGACAGACAGGAAGCAAACGATGTCGATCAACCCCGCAGCCATCGGTGCGGTCACTGAACCGAAACTGTTCACCTGGACCGATCGGGACACCCTGCTCTACGCCCTCGGTGTGGGAGCAGGGACGGACGATCTGTCCTTCACCACAGAGAACAGCAGCGGTGTCGCACAGCAGGTTCTTCCCACCTACGCCGTCATCGCGTGTGCCGGGTTCGGTGCACTGTCGAGGGTGGGGAAGATCAACTGGGGCAAGCTCCTTCACGGATCGCAGGAAATCAGACTGTTCGCGCCGTTGCCGGCGGCCGGTAGCCTCGAGGTGGTATCCGAAGTTGCCGACATCCAGGACAAAGGCGAAGGAAAGAACGCCGTCATCGTTCTGCTCGCCCGGGGGACCGATCCGGAGACGGGTACCGCGGTGGTGGAAACCCGCACCACGCTGATCATCCGCGGCGCCGGCGGGTTCGGCGGGGAACCGGGAACGCGCGCCGACGCCGTCGTGATCCCCGACCGCGCACCGGACGCACGAATCAGCCTGCCCACCCGCGAAGACCAGGCCCTGCTGTACCGGTTGTCGGGAGATCGGAACCCGCTGCACAGCGACCCCTGGTTCGCGACGGAGAAGGCGGGCTTTCCCCGGCCCATTCTGCACGGACTGTGCACCTACGGTGTCGCGGGCCGTGCCCTCGTCACCGCGTTGGGCAACGGTAAGGCGCAGAGCATTACCGCAATTGGTGCGAGGTTCACGTCTCCGGTCTTTCCCGGCGAGACACTGACAACCTCGATGTGGACGACGGAGCCCGGTGTCGCGGTGTTCCGTACCGAGGCTGCCGGACCGGACGGGACCAACCAGCGCGTCGTCCTCGACGACGGTCGCGCCGAGTACACCGGCTGACCGCCGATCCCGATCCCTGAGCCCGAGTATTGAGGATGTGCATGTTCACCACCGACTTCACCACCACCTTCGGTATCGAACACCCGATCGTCTGCGGCGGTATGACCGCTGTCGGTACGGCGGAGTTGATCTCGGCCGTCGCGAATGCGGGAGCGCTCGGTTTTCTCACGGCGCTGACGCAACCCACACCGGAAGACCTGGCGAAGGAAATCGCACGCTGCCGGGAGATGACCGACCGGCCCTTCGGGGTCAATCTGACAATTCTGCCGACCATCGACCCGGTTCCGTACGACGAGTACCGCGACGTGATCATCGACAGCGGTGTCAAGATCGTCGAGACCGCAGGCAGCAACCCGGCGCCGCACCTGCCCGCCTTCAAATCGGCCGGGGTGAAGGTCATCCACAAGGCGGTCGCGGTGCGGCACGCTGTGAAGGCACAAGCCTTGGGTGTCGACGCCGTCAGTATCGACGGCTTCGAATGCGCCGGCCACCCCGGTGACGACGACATTCCCGGTCTGATCTTGATTCCGGCGGCCGCCCGCGCCCTCTCCATCCCGATTGTCGCCAGCGGCGGGTTCGCCACCGGTGCCGGTCTGATTGCAGCACTTGCCCTGGGGGCCTCCGCCATCAACATGGGTACCCGGTTCGTCGCCACCGACGAGGCGCCCGTGCACGAGAATGTCAAGCAGCAGATCGTCGCCAACGACGAACGATCGACTGTCGTGGTGTTCCGCGAGTTCAGGAACACGGCTCGTGTCGCGCGTAACGAGATCTCCGAGCAGATCGTGGAGATCTCGCGGAGGCCCGGTGCGTCCTTCGAGGACGTCGCACACCTTGCCTCGGGTAAGCGGGGGCGATCGCAGGTCCTCGAGAACGGCCTCGTCGAAGACGGTATGTGGTGGGCAGGTCAGGCGCAGGGGCTCATCCACGAGGTTGCATCGTGCGCGGAGGTCGTCGACCGGATCATCTCGGATGCCGGCGAAGTTCTCGCGGACCGTCTCCGTTCGATGACGAACTAGCAGCGGGGAGACGGCAATGGCTGCGGACCACAACCCCGACGTTGCAGCGGAGACTCTGACTCCGGCTGTTCCCGCGCAGCCGGAGTCGGTCGACTGGTTGACCTTCGCGCGGGAGCATCCCGAGGGCGCGACCACAATCATGTTCATGGCGATGCGGTCACTCATGCGTCTTCAGCAACACATGACGTCGGTTCTCGAACATGAGTTGAAAAAGCATTTCGAGATGAATCTGACGGACTACCTGATGCTCAAGACGCTACAAATGAGCGACGAGGGGACCAGGTTGCTGAGCCGTGTGGCGTGGCACCTGCTCGTGCACGCGACCACGGTGACGATTGCTACCGATCGCCTGGAAGCGCGTGGACTGCTCTACCGGCACGCGCATCCTCGCGATCGGCGAGCCACGTGCGTCACCATTACCGAGCAAGGCAAGGCGGTCGTCGATTCGGCGACGGAGATGCTCGGTCGCTGTGGTTTCGGTATGCCTGGTCTGGATGCCGACACGGCCCGGGTTCTCGTCGAACTATTGGCTCCTGTACGCCGGACGGCCGGCGACCTCGACAGGTCGCACTGAGACCGTCACCGAACGGTCTGATACTGCAACGGCACTTATGGGCCGTGTTCCGGGTTCGATCGTGGCAGGTGCGGTCCTGGTGCGTCGGCGCCGTGGCCCCGGTTTCAGTCGAAGAAGGACACTCATGCCTCACGTACCAGCTCGCGCAGCCAACGGTGATGTCGAGCTCGCTTACGAGCGCTACAACTCGAGGCGCGGTGAACCACTTCTGTTGATAATGGGTTTCAGTGTTCAACGGCACTTTTGGCCCGCGGGACTCTGTGACGAACTCGAACGCAACGGGTTCGATGTCCTGCGCTTCGACAACCGTGATTGCGGTCAGTCGACTCACCTCGACTGGCTGCCGGTCCCTCCGCTCGGGCTGTTGCTCGGCGCGCCGAAGCTTGTCGCGCCGTATCGGTTGTCGGATATGGCGGCGGATACCGTTGCGGTGCTGGATGCGGCGGGCTGGGAACGGGCCACCGTGATGGGTGTGTCGATGGGCGGAATGATTGCGCAGACTATGGCGATCCGATATCCGCATCGAGTCAAGTCGCTGGTGTCGATCTCGTCGACGCCGGCACCGCACATTGGTCAGCCGACTCTGCGGGCACGGCGGGTGCTGACGTTGCGGCCTGGAAGGACCGCCGAGGAGGTAGCCGACCGTCTCGTGTGGCAATCGCGGATCATCGGCTCGCCGCGGTATCCGATCGACGAACCCTGGCTACGCGACTATGCGCACAGCGCATTCGCCAGGGGGCACAATCCTGACGGCGGTCGGCGCCAGCTCGGGGCGGTGCTTGCATCGGGGAGTCGACTTCGCGCCCTACGGAGCGTGGAGTCGCCGACTCTGGTCGTGCACGGTGCGGACGACCCGCTCATCCGGCCTGTCGGCGGTCGTGCGACCGCTCGGGCGGTTCGCAATGCTCGCCTCGTTGTGCATCGCGGTATGGGTCACGACCTTCCGGCCGCCCTGTGGCCCGAAATCGCCCGCGACGTCGCTGCTCTCGCAGATCGCGCGGGCTGATTCGCCTCGAGCCGTCACTGCCCGCGCGACACCGCGAGAAGCTCGTCGATTCCCCGCCGGATACCGGTGGCAATCACATCGACATCCGGGATCGAGGCTTTGTCGCCAGTGATTCCGAAAACAAGCTGTCCTTCGTACGAGTACACGGTGACCGACGTGCGCGCGCCAATTGGGAACGGCGGCGCGTAGTTGCCGATGGTCGTTATTCGGCGGCCTAGAACGTACAACGTCATGGTGGGTCCGGGCACATTGGTCACGGTTGTGTGCAACGACCGTTGCGGAACCTTGCTGAAGGCTCGGAGGGCGACAGAAGTGACCGTCCCCGGCAGGAGCGCCGTCATCTCGTTGATGGCGGTTATCGCTTCGGACTGCGTCGTGTCCTTCAGAGCGGACAAGCGTTCGGCGACTGTCCGCAGTCGCCGGGCAGGATCATCGATGTCGAGCGGGAGCTTGGCTATCAGCGCCGACGCCTTGGTCTCCATGGTGCCGTCGCCGAGCGGCCGGCCTTGTGCGTCGCGAGGTCGCAACGCCACCGGCACCATTGCTTGCAAGCTCTTGCCGGAAACATTGGTGCCGTGCGCTGTCAACACCGCGGAGAATCCCTTCAGAACCGCGGTGAGTACGACATCATTGACCGTGCCACCCAGTCCGGCTCGAATCTCCTTGATGTCTGCGAACGGCACCACGCAGTAGTCGTAAGATCGTTCGGGCCCGATATTCCCGACCAGCGGACTGTGCAGATCTGGAAAGATGGTCTGCTTGACCAACCCGAGGTACGCCTGGCCGACTCGGCTCAACTTGCGTGCGGTCGCGGGGCGAATCGAATGAACCGTGCGGCTGGCGCCCAGGACGAGATCGGTGACCGAGGAAAGGACGATCGCTTGCTTGGAGGCAAGCTTTCTGGGCTCCTGAGCACGGAGGACGGTGGGCGGCGAGCTCGGCGAAGGTGCGCTGTCGAACAGGATCGTCAACAGCTCGGTTCCCGACACTCCGTCCACCATGCTGTGATGAATCTTCCAGGCTATGCACCAGTGGTCCGCATCGACGGCGTCGATCAGCAGGAGTTCCCAGAGGGGGCGAGTGCGCTCCAGCGGTTGGGAAATAAACGTTTCCAGCTCCGTTCGCAACGCGGCACGAGACGATTCGGGCAGAACGGTGGACCGCACATGCCGGGTCACGTCGAACTGTGACGCGTCGACCCATACAGGCCTGCCGAGGTGCAGCGGCACAGGCTGTGCGATCTGGCGGTAGCGCGGAATGCGGTCCAGTTTTGGCAGAAGTGCTTGCGCCACTTCGATCGCCGTTGGAGCCGCTCCTTCCACCAACGCGAATCCGCCGACATGCATATGGTTGACACCGTCCTCTTCGGTGTAGAAGAAGAACGCGTCCAATGACGACATTCGATCAGCCGCTGCTGCGGTCATAGTTCAGCCTCTCCAAATCCTCGGGGTGTGCTACGCCGTTTCAATTGCGGCGCAGAGATCGTCGAGTTCATCGACCAGGTAGTCGGCGAGCCGGTCGAGGTCAGGTGCGAGATCAGGGTCGCCGAGCACCCCGATGTGGATGCGTCCGGCATAGCTGAGCATCGTGATGTTGAGTCCTTGGCCGTCGACGATCTGGGACACCGGGTAGTAGGCCAGCATCCGAGATCCGCCGATGTAGAGCGAATCCATCGGACCCGGGACGTTGGAAATGATGAGATTGAAGAGCTTGACCCGCTCGAGGACCCGCAGCTTGGCGCTGATCCGGAAGGCGAGCCCCGCCAGGCTGGGCATGGCGAATTGTGTTACATCAGCTAGCAAGTCGGCCGGTAGTGCCCCGTAGAACTGTTTTGCATCGAGCATGGCTTCGTGCACCGCCCGTGCGCGTCCGACGGGCTCGACGCGGTCCGTCGGTAGCGGAGCAAAGAGCATTGTCAGCTTGTTGCCCGGGCCCTGTGAGTCGCCCGCGTTCCGAGTGGACACCGGCACCGCTGCGATCAAAGGCTCACGTGGTAGCGCATTCTGGTCGTCGAGCCAGCGTCGCAACGCACCCGCGGCCATCGCCATGAGGACATCGTTGACAGTTATATCCATCGCGCGCTTCAAATCTCGCACGGTCGCGAACGAAACCGATCGCAGAACGAGGTTTCTGCGAGGGCCGATTGTGCGATTGAACGGTGTGTCCGGGGCGCGCCCGGCTTCGTTCTCCGAGCGACTGCCGGGAATCAGCCGATCGACAATCGGCAGCCGCCGCGCGATGCTGCCGAGCAACGCAGGACCCGATCGCCCGGCGGCGAGTCCGAGGCGGAGTGCGCGACGGGGGTGGCCGATCAGGGTTGCAACCGAGCCGACCAGTACCCGAGGCGTGCCTGGCTCGGCTAGGGGTGGTGGTTTCTGCAGCAATCCGGACGGTCGGCCGTCGGGACTGAGGTCCAGCAACGCTGTCATCAGGTCGTTGCCGGATACTCCGTCGATAGCGGCATGGTGCACTTTGAGATAGAGCGCCTGCCGGCCGTCGTCGAGTCCGTGCACGAGGTGAAGTTCCCACAGCGGCATATCGCGATCGAGATGCTCGGTGTGCAATTCGGCAACGAGCCCGGCAAGTTCTCGCTCTGTCCCGCCTTGGGTCAAGAAGGTCTCGGTGATGTGCCTGGTGAGGTCAATGCGCGTGGTCTCGACCCAGTACGGGAGATCGAGCCCGAATGGCACTGTCCGTAAACGCAGCCGAAAAAGCGGAACAAGGTGTAGCCGTTCTTCAACAGTCGCTACGAGCCGGTCCAGGGTGAGGGGCTCGCGACCGGGGAGCGACTCCAGAATGCAGATTCCGCCACCGTGTCCCTGGACGTTCTCTTTCTCCATGACGAGAAAGGCGTTGTCGAGGCCGGACAGTTGTTGCACGAGGCCTCCTGCTGCGTGCGCGGATAGTCTGGAAACGGACTATATAGCTATCGAACATAGAGTCGGGTGGGCACGCGGAGGTCGTCGAATGAGCGGCGCGGCAGCAAATTAACTTTTCTTGCATATGCTCTATTGCTAGAGTAATCGCGAATGCGCAAGTAAGCAAGGGTATGGGCGGTGTATGCGATGCTGCGGTCTCGCTCGGTCGGTGGCCAATCGCCTGTGCGCGACGCCGTCACCGCACCTGCCACGATCGATCGAACCCGGGGGCGCGGCCCCATAGGTGCCGTTGCAGTACTAATAGGTTACGAGGTCGCCGGGCCGCAGGTGGCCGAGCTCGTTGACGGTGTGCATTGCCCACCGTTCGTCACCGTGGAATACGCGGGTGACCGCGGTGTGGGCCGAGTAGAAGAACATGTCTTCACGAATCTCGAATATCGAAGCCAGGAACGCGCTGATGACACCTCCGTGGGCGACGACGGCGAATCGCTCTCCGGCATGGCGGATTGCCAGCTTTTCGATCTCGCGGTACACCCGTGCGCGGAAATCGTCGCTGCGTTCGCTGTGAGGAAAAGCCTCCCAGCGTCGTGTCCGAAGGAATTCGTCGCTCGCAGCTGCGAGCTGTTCGGGCGTTGGATCTGCGCGCGACTCGTCACCGAAACCGAACACATCGATTTCTCGCAACCCCTCGACCACAACAGGATCGGAGGGTTGTGACCTGAGTTGTGCAACTCGTCGGGCAGTCTCGTGCGCTCGCTCGAGATCGCTGCAATAGATGGCGGCAAACGGCTCGGGCTCGAGGTACGCCGCCACCGCATCCGCCTGGGTCCGGCCGAGATCGGAGAGTGGAGGATCCAAATGCACTGCGCGAGGCGCGCTCCTGGGAGGTGAAGTCTGTTGGGCATGCCGCACGAGGACCACCTCCGTGCGCGGTCCCTCGATGAGCAGTGCTCGATGTATCCGATCGCGCGTCGACGGCGCGGAGTCGGGTGACGGGGTCGGATGTTCGACTTCGTTCATGAACGGATCCACTCCTCGGGCGACAGTAGGCTCAGGCAAGATCGGACGGCAGCCACCAGGGTGAGAGCGTTTCCGCGTCGGAATCGTCTCCCCGTGCGGGAAGCCGGTCCATGTAGCTGAGGTCGGTGCGATCACGCCGCGACCGGGCGAAACCGCGTGGCTGCTCGGCCTCCGGGAGCATCGGCTGGCGGAGACGCCACTCGCGAACGACGATGCGGTGCGCGACCCTCCACCCTGCCCCCGGCCGGTTCTCGAACCGGTCGATGTAGCGACACCCGAAGACGTCCATGGTCAACTCGTCGCCGTCGGCGCGACGCACGTGGTGGGCCACGCAGTAACTTTCGACGCGGGCGACGTCACCGTCGACATCGATCACAGTGTTGTGCAGCGTATGCATCGAGCTGACGAAGTGCAGGAGATGCTCCATCACCCACTCCACGTACGCGTCGGGTCCACCGAGGAATGCTCCGCCGTGGTCGTCGATCGCGTCGTCGTGGTAGACGGAGCGGACGAGCTCGGCGTCGCGCCGGTCGATGCCGCGGCAATACATCTTCAATGCCCGGTCGATGTCACGTTCGGCCGCGAGAAGTTCCACTGTGGATGTGAGGTCGGTCAACGATGTCTCCAAACTTGCTCGTCATCGGTACGTCGCTGACAGCCAATCACTCTTGCTATCAATAATCAACAGATAGATAGTATTGGGAGTGCGGCGGTGCTGCGTCTCCCGCATTTGCAGGTACCCGGCGGCCGAAATGCGACAGCTCCGGGGCAAGGAGGCGGCATCACGCCAACGACAGACTGTCTCGAATAGGAGTGGATATCGGTATGGGATTTCCTATCAGTGATCACGGTTCGCTCGGAGTCGGCATCGTGGGACTCAGTGCATCGGGAGGGTGGGCCGCCAACGCGCACGTACCTGCGCTTTCGCGGCTCCCTGGTTACGAGTTGCGTGGTCTGGCTTCCAGCAGTGCCGCCACGGCGAAGGCGGCAGGCGACAAGTTCGGGGTCGCTCTCGCGTTCGACGACGTACAGCAACTTGCGGAATGCGAGGAGATCGACCTCATCGTTGTCACGGTGAAGGTTCCCGAGCATCGCGACCTCGTCATGACGGCCCTCGGCGCCGGCAAGGCGGTCCTCTGCGAATGGCCCCTGGGCAATGGGCTGGGCGAGACCGAGCAACTCGCGGACGCAGCACGCAGTCGTGGACTGCCGGGCTTCGTCGGGCTTCAAGCGCGCTCCGCCCCCACGATCCGGTACATGCGCGATCTGGTCGCCGACGGTTTCGTCGGAGAGGTTCTGTCGACCAGCGTCATAGGTTCGGGAGGTAGTTGGGGGGCGAGCATCGATGCCCGAAACGCGTACACCCTCGATCGTGACAACGGCGCGACGATGCTGACCATCCCGTTCGGTCACACCGTCGATGCCCTCACGATGGTGTTGGGGGAGTTCGCGGATCTCGCGGTCACGACAGCGATACGCCGACAGCAGGTCATGAACGGCGAATCCGGAACAACGCTACCGATGACTGCCGAGGACCAGATTGCGGTCACGGGTGCCCTGGACAGCGGTGCTGTCGCATCCATGCACTTCCGCGGCGGAATGTCCGCGGGCACGAACTTGCTCTGGGAGATCAACGGCACCGCCGGCGACCTCGTGCTGACCGGAAACTCGGGGCACCTGCAGCTGGCCGTCGTGGAGTTACGCGGAGCCCGTTCGGGTGACGCGCTGGCCGCAATGACCCCGCCTCGCCGCTACGAACTGGCATCGAGCGATCAATTCGGCGACGCGCCCCGGGCGTACAACGTTGCGAATGCATACGCCCAGATCCGCGACGACTTGCTGACCGGAACTGCCGTCGCACCCACGTTCGAGCACGCGGGTCGTCGCCACCGTCTGCTCGACCGTATCCAGGGGAAAACCCTGGGTGCGGATTCTGTCGGCGAGCGGTGAGTGCGAAGTCCGAGGTCCCGACCTGCCGCAGATCGCCGGTAGTGATCTGTTGCACAGTGCTGTACGATCGGTTTTACTCTAAGAGCCGACAATTAATGTGTCGAGTAAGCCAAGTACACCGAGCACGAGGGCAGAATCGATGAGCACCGGAAGTTCGAACCACGAAGGCACGTCGCAGGAACTGAGCCTGCTGCAGACACTTCGCCTGAAAGGGCGTGCGACGCCCAATGCACTCGCGTCCGCTACCGGGATCGATGAATCGACGGTCGAGCGGCTCGTGGAGGATGCCGTCGCCGCCGAACGCTGCACCCGATCGGGGCAGTACGTGAAGGTGACACCCGCCGGCAAGGAGCGGCTCGCGGAACTGACCGCCGCCGAGCGAGCGTCGGTCGACCAGGCGCGCCTGGAAAACCTCTACGAGGAGTTCGACCCCTACAACAACGACTTGAAGGTCCTCATCACCGACTGGCAGATGAAGGACGCGAATACCCCCAACGATCACACCGACGCCGACTACGACTCGGCGATCGTGAGCCGGCTGACCACGCTTCACGAGTCCTTCCTGCCCTGGCTGGGAAGGCTTGCGGAGCTCAATCAGCGCCTAGCTCACTACACCGCACGTTTCGACACCGCGCTCGACCAGGTTCGCAGCGGTGACCACACGTTCATTGCACGACCGATCGCCGACAGCTACCACACAGTGTGGTTCGAGCTGCACGAAGAACTGATCGGATTGCTCGGCAGAGACCGCGCGTCCGAAGCCGCCGCCGGCCGCGCAGTCTGAAACCCGCCATCCCGTATGGCCCAAAAGTTAGTCAGGAAGGACGAAAGATGACCGTCTTGCGCCTTGGGCAGTGCCCGGATGCGACGCGCGAGCTCATCGGGGGGAAAGCGTTCAGCATCAACTCGATGCTCACCCTCGGTCTCCCTGTTCCGCCGGCGTTCGTACTCGGAACCGACGAATGCACTCGGTACTACGCCTCGGATCGGAAACTCGCCGAGGACGTACTGGCAGAGCTGAGGAGCGGTATCGCATGTCTCGAAAGTACGCTCGGACGTACCTTCGGGGCGACGAACAAGCCGTTGCTCGTCTCTGTTCGCTCCGGTGCGCCACGCAGCATGCCGGGGATGATGGATACGGTTCTCAACCTCGGCATCAACGACAGCGTCGAAACGGCGCTCCGCGAGGAGACCTCCGATGCGGAGTATGCGGCCGATACCCACCGCCGTTTCAAGGAGCAGTTCCGTAAGGTCGTCGGAAGCGACCCGTCCCCGGAACCCTGGGACCAACTCGAGGCCGCGGTTGCCGCCGTGTTCGATTCCTGGCACTCCCCGAGAGCGGTGGCGTATCGCCGCCACCACGGCATCTCCGACGACGGGGGCACCGCCGTGACGGTCCAGGCCATGGTCTTCGGGAACCTGGACGACCATTCGGGAACTGGTGTGTTGTTCACGCGTGACCCCGTCACCGCTCAGTCGGCACCGCTGGGTGAATGGCTCCCCCGTGGGCAAGGTGAGGACGTCGTGTCCGGCCGTTGTACACCCCTGACCCTCGGTCACCTCGCCGAAAGCATGCCGGATGTCCACAGGCAATTGATGGATTCGGCGTCGCTGTTGGAACGCACGTTCTGCGACGTGCAGGACATCGAGTTCACCGTCGAGTCCGGGCACCTGTGGCTGCTGCAAACGCGGTCGGCAAAGCGCTCGGCGTGCGCGGCCGTGCACCATGCCGTCACCTTCGAGAAGGAAGGTATCGTCACGCCGGAGGGGGCACTGTCCATGATCAGTCCCGACCAACTGAGCGCGTTCCTCCGCCCGCATCTCTCGCCCACCGCTCGTATCGGTGCGACAGTCCTCGCTCGCGGCGAAGTCGCATGTCCAGGGGTGGTCACCGGCATCGTCGTCGGCACCGCCGACGAGGCGGAGGAGATGGCAGAGCAGGGAATCGACGTCATCCTCGCGCGCCCGACAACCGATCCGGACGACGTCCATGGAATCCTCGCCGCCAAGGCAATCATCACGGAGATCGGTGGCGCCACCTCCCATGCCGCCGTGGTCAGCCGCGAATTCAACCGGGCCTGTGTCGTCGGCTGCGGTGAAGGCTCGCTCATGGACCTGGTAGGCCGGAACGTCACGGTCGACGCCACCTCGGGCGAGATTCTCGACGGATTTCTCGAAGTAGAGATCCCGTCGAAGGACACGCACCCCGATCTGCAGGTAGTCACCCAGTGGCTCGCCGCCAGCGAAACGGGAAATGACAACCCGCTCAACAAGATCCTCGCGGCAGCGCACTAGTTAAAGATGTCTGCTCGCTCGTTCGGTCAAGGGTGGTTCCGTGCGAATTCCGAGCGGAACCACCCTGCTGTGCCGATCTCCGGCGCGAGCGCCGGCCACGGTGACGGTTGCTTCGGATGTGGCACCGACAATCCGATCGGGCTGGATCTCCGCTACGTCTCCGGCCCCGGACTCAGCGTGCAGACCTCATTCGTGCCGGCGACATCTAGATTGCGTTGCTCCAGCGCGGTCCCGTTCGGCCTGATTTCCGCGATCCTTGACGAGTCGATGGCGACGCTCGGCTGTCTCCTGTCGAAAACAATTTCTGCCGAACATCTTTCGATCGACCGCGAGGAAGTGGTCGATGCACATGAAGAGCTCACGATCGAAGCAATAATCGACGAGATCGTCGCCGACCGCTTTCACACCAGTGCGGTAGTCAGAGTCGACGGTGCCGCCGGCGTGGTCGCCACCGCGACCGGGGTCTATGTGGTGGTGACCTAGGGCGCTTCGCGCCCCGTGCGCCTTTCTGGTTGCTCCAGCTACCAAAAAGGCGCACGGGCGGCGGAGCCGCCTACCGCGGCGCCATGCGCAGGGCGCCGTCCATACGAATGGTCTCACCGTTGAGGTAGTCGTGTTCGACGATCATCTGGGCGAGTTGTGCGTATTCGGCGGGCTGTCCGAGGCGGGAGGGGAACGGGACGCCGGCTTCGAGGCCCTTGCGG